>JAJXSP010000181.1 GCA_021784515.1 Myxococcales bacterium
GCGGCGGCCGCCGGCGGCACAGCTCGGCGAGCGCCACGCCGAGCGCCGGGTGGCGCTTCAGCCGCAGCACGCCCGTCCCGGCGTCCTGGCTCTCGCGCACCGGAAGCGACGGGAACGCGCGCCTCGCCTCGGCTCCGGCCCAGCGATCGTAGAGCCACACCTCGGCGTCCTCGAGACCCAGGCGGTCGCACAGCGCGCGCGTGAAGCGCCGCAGCCCCTCCGTCGGCACGATCACGCCCGCGCGCCGCGTCGCCTCGGGGCGCGTTCGCCGGAGGTGCGCCAGCCGGTGCAGCGCGACGGTGGTCTTGCCCGCGCCCGCTTCGCCGAGCACCAGCAGCGCGCGGCCCGGCGGGCGCTCCACCGCGGCGCGCTGAACCTCGTCGAGCGGCACCTCCACCGGCGTCGCGGCGCGCGCCCGCGCGGCCGGATCGCGGGGCACCACCGGCGAGCGTGGCGGCTCGGCCACCCAGCCCGCCGCCTCGCGCACCAGCCGCTCCGTCGGCGTCACCAGCTCCACCAGCTCGCCGTGGGCGAATCCGAGCAGCGCCCGGTGAACCAGCACACCCGAGAGCAGCCGCCCGTCGATCTCCAGCTCCCACGGCTCGCCCTCGCCGCAGGAGAAGAACACCTCGGCCAGGGGCGCGGTCTGCCAGTCGAGGAGCGTCACGCCCCCGCCGATGCACGTGCGCGCGCCGAGGAGCAGGTCGCGCGGGCACTCGTCGGTGCGGATGCGCAGCCAGGCGAACGGCGGCGGCTCGCCGGGGAACGCCGCCCGCACGCGCCCGAGGAGCGGCTCGAGCGCGGCGAGGATCGGCGCGGCGTTCGGTTCGGTCGGCTGGACGGTCATGGCGGCTTCCTCGTCGGTGGACGGCCATTCGGCGACGGCGCCGCGACGAAAACAAGCTGCCGCGGCGCCCCGCTCCGCGCTACGATGGGTCCGTCGTTGGGGGGATGCCGGCCGAGCTCTACAGCGGCGGCGCCATCTGGCGCTGGACGAACCGCGCGCGGTCGTTCAGCGTCGGCAGGGACTGGTTGGCGAACTCCGCCAGCACGGCATCCTGGCCGTGCATCGCCTCGTTCTGGAAGGAGGCGATCGTCTGGTGCTGGAGGTTCACCACCGCGTTGAGGAACGCCTGGTCGAACTGCGCTCCGCTCAGCCCCGAGAGCTGGTCCACCAGCTGCTGCTGGTCGGGCGAGAGCTGCACGCTGGGCACGGCGACCCTCTCGCGCGCCGCCGCGTCGCGCAGCTGGGCGGCGAGCTTGGTGTGGGTGTCCACCAGGTCACGCCCGATGTTCTTCACCCGATCCGACTCGCCGCGGTCCATCCCGAGCTGGCCGACGCGCGTCGCCGCGAGGTTCGCGGCCGATGCCTGGAGCATGAAGTCGCGGTCCGCCGGCGGCAGCGTGTCGAACGCCCGCAGCTCCCCTTCGGCTGGCCCCTGGGCGACCATGCCCTCTTGCTTCTTGGCGCAACCCGCCGCCACCACCAGCGGCAGCGCCGCCAGCAGCCCCATCCGACGCATCCTGTCGATCGCCATGCACACCTCCTCGCAGCGGAGTGTGCAGCCCCCGATCCAACGGCCGCCACCGCGCGACTCGCCACAGGGCGCGTGGCGGTCGCGCGCCACCGTCGTCGACGATCAATCCCGCTGGACGTGAATGTGCGCCGTTCCCCAATCGGTGGTACGGCCGGCGCGCTCGCGCAGCAGCGGCAGCACGAGATCCTCGAGGCCGTAGAGCCGCTCGGGCATCTGCCAGGTGTCCTCGGCCGACCAGCGCTCGCGCGACCACCACTGACCGCGCGCCGCGCTCTCGTCGAGGACGGCGCGCGTCACGAGGCGCTGCACGAGCTCGGTGTGGCCGGCGGGGAGCGGCACGCAATTGACCCCGGTGCGGAGTCGCCCGTCGCCCATCGCCACCGCGGCAGCCAGCGCGCGCGCCGGCGCCGGCCCGGCGCCGAGCTCCACCTGCTCTCGGAAGTAGGCCGGCAGCACGCCGTCTGCGGCCCGGTCGTAGTCGAGCGCGAGCAACGCCGCCCCGTTCGGGCCGCACCACACCTTCGACGACAACCCGCTCGCCATCTCCTTCTGCGCCTCGAGCTTGAACTCGGGATAGGCATTCGCCGGCAGCCCCTTCTGCTCGGCGCGCGGCAGCACCTCGAGCTTGGCGATCCGCAGCGTGGAGGCCGACAGCGGCGAAAGCTCGAGCGATTGCACGCAATCCTCGGGCTTCATGAAATTGCCCCCCAATCCGCCGGGCTGGATCGGGGCCTTCTTCAACCTGGCGGTCAGCGAGGCGACGAACGAGCGGCCGAGCTTCTCGTCGCGCGAAAATGCCAGCAGCAGGATCGGCTTGGTTCCCTCGTAGTGGTAGCTCGCGTTGCCGCTCTTCTTCTCGGTATTCGGCGCGGCGCCGACGGCGAAGGAAACACCCTTGTTGGCGACGTCGTATTTGAGGTCGCCGACGTGCTTCTTCACCTGCCCGTACTCCGCCGGAATGATCGGCCGCTCGGGATAATGGGTGCCATTGAAGGGCAACAGCACGCCCACCAGCCAGACCCCGAATCCCTCCTCGATGCGCGCCCGAAGGATCGATTGGATGCAGGCCGGATCGGCGCCCTGCGCGCAGGCGCCCGCTCCGCCCGGCGTCTGGCCCGGCGCGGTGGCCTCCATGCCGTCGGTGACGAGCACCGTGAGGCGCGCGTCGTCGAGGTCGTCGGGCGGCGGCGGGTTGTTCGGATCGATCAGCGCCGGCGGCGGCACGCGGGCGAGCACCTTGTCCAGCCGCGATTCGCCCTCGTGGTAGCGGGCGCCGTCGGAAAGCTCGGCCGGCGTTGTGGGGACGCCCGCGCCGCACTTCACGTCGAGCCCCACGGTGCACTTCTGCGCGCTGCGGAGCCCCAGCTCGGCGACCGTCGCGTCCAGCTCGGCGTGCAGCGCGGTGACGGCCTTTCCGCGTGTGAAGAAGCCGGCCATGCTCCCCGAGGTGTCGACGAAGACGCGCGCGGACAGGCGCGGCTCGGGCGGCTTCGGTCGCGCCGGACGGGGCGGGTCGGGCTGCCCGGTCGCCGTCGGCGCCTCGGGTCGCTGCGCCTTCGGCGCCCCCTTGTCGGACGGCTTCGTCGACGACGAACACGCGCCGACGGTCAATGCCAAAAGCCAGGCTGCCTTCATCGCTCTCGCCATCGGGGGTCGCATGCGAGGCAGGGACGATAACAGCCCCCTTCCCGTCGCGCCAACGACGAGCCAGACGAGGGACGATCTTTTGTTTCTTCGCCTCTCGCCCCCGCGCGCTACAACCAGATCCGTTTGACGCGAAGAAACGAAAGTCCGCCGCCGCCCGCCCGCAAGGCCCTCATCAAGGTCGGCTACGCCTGCAACAACCACTGCCTCTTCTGCCACACCCTCGACCTGCGCGACGTCGACGGCACGGGCCCCCTGGTGCTGCGCAAGATCGAGCGCGCCCGCGACCTGGGCCACACGATGGTCGTGCTCTCGGGCGGCGAGCCGACGACGCGCCGCGAGCTGCTCCCGTGGGCGGCACGCGCCGCCTCGCTCGGGTTGGAGGTCGGCCTCGTCACCAACGGCCGCATGCTCGCCTACCGCGATCTCGTCGAGAAGCTGCTCCGGCTGCGGCTGCGCTACGTCTACGTCTCCCTCCACGGCGGCGAGGCGCGCGTGCATGACGCGCTGGTGCGCGCCCGGGCGTTCGACGAGACCATCGCCGCGATCGGGAACCTCGCCGGGCGCGGCCTCGACCTCACCGTCAACACCGTCGTCACCCGGCAGAACGTCGCGAGCCTCCGCGCGGTGGTCGATCTCCTGCTGCCCTTCGACGGCCTGACGGTGAAGTTCTCGCTGGTGCAGCCGAAGGGCGCGGCCGACCAGGCCTTCGCCGCGGTGGTGCCGGACGTTCTTGATGCGGCCGCACACATCCATGATGCAATTGCACACGGAATGATGCGCGTGCACCAAGAAGGGCACGGGCCGCGCTTCGCGCACGACGGCGTGCCGCTCTGCCTGCTCCCCGGACTGGAGGACCTCTACGACGACCTCCAGACGCACGGATTCGCCTCGATGAGCGAGGCCTTCGAGCCCGACTTCTTCCCCGTCGACGACGCCGACAAGGTGCAGCCCGAGGCCTGCGGCGGCTGCGCGCTCGCCGGGCCGTGCCCCGGGCTCTACCGCGCCTACCACGAGGCGTGCGGCGCGGGGGCGCTCCAGCCGCTGCGCGGGCGCGCGCGGAGCAACTCCTTCAACTACTCCCCCGAGCGGATCCTGCCCGTTGATGCGAGCGCACCAGGAAATCGCTGCCCGCTCCGGGAATCGCCGCGCCCCTACCACCTCGGGCGCCACCTGCTCCTCGACGCGGGCGATCGCCTGATCGTCCACCACGCCGGCACGCGCGACTTCTCCGAGCGCGAGATCGTCGAGGTGAAGCGCGCGCTCGGGCAGCTCTACCTCGACCGGTCGGACAAGCCGGCCCCGGACGACTTCGCGCGCGACCTCGCGAAGCTCGCACCCTCGCCGCGCTGCGACGGCTGCCCGAGGCGGCAGGAGTGCACCGGCGCCTTCGTCGCGGTCGAGGGGGACGCGTTCTCGCGCGCCGACGAGGAGGTGCGCGCGGTGGTGAGCGCGATCGCGACCGAAGGCGGGCGCGTGATCGACGTCGGCTGCGGCGACGGGCGCTACGGCGATCTCTGGGAGCCGGCGGCGCGCGACGGGCGGCTGCGCTACCTCGGCGTCGAGCCCGACGAGGAGCGCGCCTCGGCACTCGCCGCCCGCTGGCCCTGGGCGACGGTGCGGGCCTGCGCGATCGAGGCGCTCGCCGAAGATGAACGCGCCGGGCCGCTCGACGCGGTGCTGGCGCTGCGGAGCTGGAACCACCTCGCCGATCCGGCGCGCGCCTTGGCGCCGCTCGCCCTCGCGCTGCGCCCGGGTGGCCGCCTGGTGATCGCCGACAACGTCGCCTTCGGCCTGGTGCGGTCGCACCAGCAAATCGCGCGCGCGGAGCGCTCCGCGGCGCGGTTCGAGCACCACCGCAATGATGCGTCGCAGCAAGTCCTTGCTGCACTCGCGTCAGCGCCGCTCGATCTCGAGCGCCACGCCCCGGTCACACCCGAGGGCGCGAACCAGTGGCTCGTCGTGCTCCGGAAGCGCTGAGGCTACCAGGAGCCGTGCGAGCCGTGGCTGCCGTGCGACCCGTGGCTGCCGTGCGACCCGTGCGACCCGTGGCTGCCGTGCGACCCGTGCGAGCAGTGCTGCGCGAGCTTCACACCGTCGGGGAGCGCGCCGTCTTCGCGCGGCGCGGCGCCGTGGAGGTCGGCCGCGCCGGACTTCGACGCCTCGGCCGTGCCGCCTCCGAGCAGGCTCGCGCCGGCGCCGAGGAGCAGCAGCGACGCCGAGGTCTCCACGAAGTCGCGACGAGTCACCTGCCGCTCGTCCGGGCGCAAGAACGCCGTCGCGGAGCGCTTGATCCCCGGGATCCTCTTGTCGTGGTTTCCGCTGTCCGACGCCATGGAGCCCTCATGGTAAGCGCCCGGCCGCCGGGCGCGCAATCAAATTACCGCATCACCGGGTCATCGATCAGCCGACCTTCACGCAATACGCGGCGCCGCGGTCCTTCTCCTGCGCCCACCGCTCGAGGAGCTTGCGGAGCGCGTCGCCCTCGCGCGAGAGCCGCGCGAACAGCAGATCGCAGATCCCCATCGACACGCGGCACCAGTCGCTCGACGGCGTCTTGCCGAAGAGGTCGCCCTGCTCGACGTAGTTGTAGATCGGGCAGACGCCGCAGTAGGGGGCGTAGGCGCAGTCGGAGCAGCCGGGCACCGCGTCGAGCGTCGAGGCCGCGGCCATCGCGCGCACCGTCTCGTGGCCGACGATTTCTTTGTGCGAGTGCTTCATCGCGTGGCCGATGGCGAACAGGTCGTCGCCCATCCGGCCGACCATGCGCCCCTCGTCGCAGGTGTAGGCGGTGCCGTCGTACGACCACGCGACCTGCCCGATCCCGGCGCCGCACGGCGAGCGCAGCTCCATGTAGTTCGGGTCGGTGTCGGTGAAGATCTTCTGGAGGTAGAGCGAGAGCTTCTTCTCGAGGATCTCCACCCCGCGCGCGTTCAGCTCGAGGATGTAGTCGAGCGCCTGCTCGTAGAAGGCGAGGTACTCGTCGGCGGTGTACCCGATCGTCTCCCACGTCTTGCGGGCGAAGCCGAATGGATTGAGCGGCCGCAGGTTCACCGCCTTCAGGCCGAGCGCGACGTACTCGTCGACGACGGCGCGCGGGTGCGGCAGCGTGGCGCGCGTCACCGTGAGCAGCGCGTTGACGTAGGCCAGCCCGGTGTCCAGCCCGCGCGCCGCGTAGCGCGCGTTCAGCTCCCCGATCCACCGCTTCGCCACGTCGTAGCTCGAGCCGCCGGCGAGGTGGCGGTTGGCCTCGTGCACCTCGCGCGGGCCGTCGAAGGAGGTGCAGATCATCACGCCGCGGTCGAGGAGCCAGGCCGCCTTCTCGTCGGTCATCAGGCCGAGGTTGCTGACCAGCGAGAACATCAGCGCCTTGCCCGCCGTCTCGTTCTTCTTCGTCGCGTACTCGACGACGAGCTGCAGGATGGGCCAGTTGGCGAGCGGCTCGCCGCCCTGGAACTCGATGGTGATCGAGGGCGAGCTGCTCTCGAAGATCCGGTCCACCACTGCGCGCGCCGTCGGCTCGTCCATGTCGAGGCCGCGCGCGTCGAGGCTGGCGCGCGAGGCGTGGCAGTAGGTGCAGACCTGGTCGCAGCGCAGCGTGAGGATCACGACGTGGAGCGACGGCCCCTGCATGAGGTACTGCCGTCGCGAGCGCAGGCGATCGGCCAGCACGTCGATTTTTGGTTGCGATCGCAAAAAGCCCAGATCCCCGAGGCGCAGGAGGTGGGGCGAGGCGGGATCGAGCCGGCCGTGGATCATCCGGTCGAACTCGGGCTCGGGCAGGAGGTGGAACGCGCCGGCGTCGTTGGTGACGATGACCTGGCCGCTGCCCGGCACGCGGCGGAAGCGGGCGAAGGCGACGTCGCCGGCGACGGGACGGCCGACCGCGATGGCGCGCTTCATCGGAGCGCCTCCGGCCCGGCGACGGCGGAGGCGTAGAGCGCGTGGTTGAGGAACTCGGCGATCACGGCACCCGCGTCGCCCTCCACGCGGGTGAAGGTGAGGCGGAGCGCGCCGTCGCCGGCCTGCACCACGACGGCGGCCACCTCGGCGAAGGCGCGCGCGGTCTCGGCGACGGCGAGGCGGCCGTAGTAACGCGCCGGCAGCTCGACGGTGTGAGGCAGCGCGAGCGTCACTTGCGCCCTCCGTTCCCTTCGCCCAGGTAGCGCTCCTCCCACGGCCGTGCGATGCCGAGCGGGTCGTCGTGGAACTCGACCGCGCCGCCCACGTCGCCCTCGGTGGCGAGCACCGCCTTGCCGATCACCAGCTCGCGCAGCTTCTCGGTGCGCGCGCCCACGTCGGCGCGCAGCGCCTGGTGCAGCAGCTCGTCGAGGAGATCGCCGCCGAGCGCGCGGAGCTGCTCCTCCGTCGCCGCCTCCTTGGGCCGCAGCTCGATGCGGGCGCGCCCGGGCGCCGGCTGGGAGACGCGCAGCCACGCCCTATCGATGAAGACGACGGCCGCGCCGTGGACGGCGGCGGTGGGGTAGACCGCCTCGGCGATCTCCACGATGGCGGCGCCCTGGTGGACGGTGACGGGCCAGCTCGGCACTTGAACCTCCGACGAGAGGCTAGCCGTCACCGTCGGGAGCGTCAACGCGGATGACTTTTCCAACCCCGTCACCGCCTTTCCGGCGCTAGCCTTCCAGCCCGATGGATCTCACCGGCAAGATCGCGCTCGTGACGGGGGGCGGGCGCCGCGTCGGGCGCGCCATCGTCGGCGAGCTGGGGCGCGCGGGGATGCACGTGATCGTCCACTGCCACGCCTCTCGCGCCGAGGCCGAGGCGGTCGCCGCCGGGCTGCCGCACGCCACCGTCGCCCAAGCCGACCTGCGCGACCGCGCGCAGTGCCGGGCGCTGATCGAGGGCGTCCGCCGCGACGCCGGCCGGCTCGATCTGCTCGTGAACAACGCCGCCGGCTACCGGCGCGCGCCCTTCGCCGACGAGGACGAGAGCGCGTGGGACGATCTGCTCGCGCTCAACCTGGTGGCGCCCGCGCTCCTCACGCGCCACGCGCTGCCGCTCGGGCTCTCGTCCGTCGTGAACGTGCTCGACGTCGGAGCCTGGCAGCCGTGGAGGCACCACGCGGCCTACGCTTCGTCGAAGGCGGGCCTCGCGCAGCTCACGCGCAACCTCGCGCTCGAGCTGGCGCCGTCGGTGCGCGTCAACGGCGTGGCCCCGGGCACGGTGGCCTTCCCTCCCGACTTCACGGCGGCGGAGCGCGCCGCGATCACCGGCCGGATCCCGCTCGGCCGCATCGGCGACCCGGCCGACGTGGCGCGCGCGGTGCGCTTCCTCGCGGGCGAGGACTTCCTCACCGGCGTGATCCTCCCCGTCGACGGCGGCGCGCAGCTGCGCTGAGCTACCGTGCCCACAGCTCGGCGAGCGCCAGCTCGATCGCCTCGAAGGGCTCGGCGCGCACACGCTCGTCACCCTCGTGCGTGTCGAGGAGCGAGAAGCGCTCGCCGTCGAGGCGGTAGACCTCGACGGTCTTGAGCGCCGGGCTCACCAACCACACGTGGCGCACACGCTCGCGGCGGTAGATGCGCATCTTCTTGCCGCGATCGATGCGCTCGGTGCTCGACGAGAGCACCTCGCACACCCAGTCGGGCGGAACGGTGACACCGACGGGGGCGTCGGGCTCGAAGACGCGGTCGGGGAGCCGCTCGCGGCGCCAGCCGGCGATGTCGGGCACGACCTTGTCGGGCTTGCGCCCGAGGTGCAGCTCCGGCTCGATGAGGATCGTCCAACCGCCCGGACCGCCGCGGCCCCGATCGAACGGGCCGCGCAGCTCACCGTAGAGCCCCCCCGTCGCTGTCCCGTGGAGCATCCGCGGCCGGGGCGACACGTGCAGCTCGCCCTCGAGGATCTCGCCGACCATCGTTTCCGGAACCGCCTCGAAGGCAGCCTCGACCGCCGGTTCGTTCGGCGCGTTGCGGCCTGAAGAGCGTCTCGCGGGCCGGCCCATCGCGGCGAGTCTACGCGAGATCGTCCGCCAGCGACGCGCGCGTGGCATCGGAGAGCGTGACGCGGTGGCGGTACTCGGGGTGATCCGAGACGAGCGCGATCGTCGCCCCCGGCGTCGCGAGGGCGGCGCGCAGCGGCGGCGGCAGCGGGAAGCGCACGTACTGCACCGCCGAGATCCGATCGGCCTCCGCGCGGCCCGCCTCGAACGCGCCCCTGGCCACCGCGCCGCCCGCCTCGAGCGCGAGGTGCTCGTCGATGCCCGCCAACGCCTGGAGCGCGTCGCGGATCGCCGCGCCCCCGACGACCTCCACGAACAGCGTCGCCGCCAGCGCGCCCTCGTCGGGGAGCAGCGCGTTGTAGCTCTCGATCTCCTCGCGGATGCGCGCCGGGTCCTCGACGTGCTCGGCGCGCAGCATCTCCTCGATCTGGAACCGCACCGTGTCGCGGTTCTCGAACACCAGCGTCACGCACGGTCCCAGCGCCACCCGCCGCGCGCGCTTCAGCTCGATCACGCGCCGCCGCGCCTCGGCGCGCACCCGCTCGTACAGCCGGGGCGGGCGGACGTCGTCCAGGGCGAGCTTCCGCATCGCCGCCGCGCTACCCGTCGAGCGAGTCGAGGCTCTTCTGGAACCGCCCGGCGTGCGACTTCTCGGCGCGCGCGAGCGTCTCGAACCACTCGGCGATCTCCTCGAATCCCTCGTCGCGGGCCGCCCGGGCGAAGCTCGGGTACATTTCGGAGAACTCGTACGTCTCGCCGTGGATCGCGCTCTGCAAATTGAGGCGCGTGTTGCCGATCGGCTTCCCGGTGCCCGGGTCGCCGACCTGCTTCAGGAAGTCGAGGTGGCCGTGCGCGTGGCCGGTCTCGCCCTCGGCGGTGTCGCGGAAGAGCCCGGCGATGTCGGGGTGGCCTTCGACGTCGGCGTGCTTGGCGAAATAAAGGTAGCGGCGATTCGCCTGCGACTCACCGGCGAACGCTTCCCTCAGGTTCTGGTAGGTCCTGGTGCCGGCGAGGTTCTTGGCCATCCTGACTCTCCTTCGCCCGAAGGCGCGCCAATCTACCATGGCGCCCAATCCGTCACCATCCGCCCTCGGCGCTCGCCGCACGTCGCGCTCGCGCCTCGCCGGGCGCGGGGTATGATGGCGGATCGCTTGGAGGTCAGGATGTCCGCTCGCCTGTCACGCTGGCCGTTCCCCGCGCTCCTCGCGCTCACGCTCGCCGTCGGAGCGCCGGCGGCGGTCCTCGAAACGAGCGCCGCCGCCTCGGTCGTGCTGCCGCTCGATCTGCCATCGCTCGTCGGTCGGGCCGACCGGATCGTCGTGGGCCGCGTCGAGGGCCAGGAGGCGCGCTGGACGAGCGACCACCGCGCCATCTACACCGACGTCACGGTGCGAGTCGGCGAGTCGTGGAAGGGCGATTCCCGCCCCGGCGACGTCGTGGTCGTCCGCCGCGAGGGCGGCGAGGTGGACGGCGTGGGGATGAAGGTGATCGGCGCGGCGGTCTTCGCGCCCGGCGAGGAGGCGGTGCTGTTCCTCGAGCGGCGCGGCGCCGCGCTGTGGACCGTCGGGATGGCGCAGGGGAAGCTCCGCGTCGAGACGGTGGACGGGCGCAGGATGGCGTACCACTACGTCGCCGGGCTGGAGGGCGCCGCGAACGAGCCGGCGGTCCGTCCCCTCGCCGACATCGCCCGCGCCGTCGCGGCCGAGGTGCGCCGCGCCGGAGAGCG
>JAJXSP010000182.1 GCA_021784515.1 Myxococcales bacterium
CCTGCACCGGACGGAGGTCGAGGTACGACGGCGGAGGCGGCTGGATCGCGAGGCGCGCGGCGACGGCGAAGACGGGGCGCAACGCGAGCACGGCGAAGACCGGCGTTCCGGGCACGAGCGGCAGCGCGCCGCGGGCGATCGGCGCGCCGATGGACAGCAGCGCGACGAGGATCGCGAGCGCAGCGACGGAGCGGGCTTTCGGCATCGCGCAAAACTGTCATGGACGACGAGGCGCGCCAGCCGATTTGGAAGGGGCGAGCGGTCAGCAAACCGCTCCTTCCGAGAGGCACGCGTAGCCGCCCCAGCAGGGCTGGCACGTGCTGCCTTGCGCGCAGCCCTGGAGGCGGCAGTCGGCGACGCACTGCGTGGCGAAGACGCAGTCGGCGTTCGGCGGGCAGACCTGCCAGTCGCAGCCGGCCGCCTCGCAGTCGTTCTCGGCGCGGTGCGAGGAGCAGGTATCGGGGACGCAGCACGCGCCGCCGCCGCAGGCGCCGGGGTGCGCCTGCGCGATCCCGGGCGCACCGACGGTGCCGACGGCGCACGGCCCCGCGGAGCAGGTGCCGCCGGCGGCGGTGCACGCGTCGACGGGGGCCGGCGGCGCCGTCGTCGAGTCGAGCGGTTCACTTGCGCAGCCGCCGAGGAGGACGAGGACGAGGACGGGGAGCGAGCGGAGGATCGACATGCGGGCGCCGGAGTGCAGCGCCCGTGCCGCGACGGGAGCCGCGCCGCGAGCGGGACGGCGCGCGTCACGCTCTCGGGAATCCGAGGAGCGCCTCGATTTCCCGAGGCAGCCCGACGATGCGCGCTCCGTGCGTGCGCCGCCCGTCGCGCGCGATCTCCCCGCGCATCGGGTATCGTGCGCGCCATGGAACGACCGCGCCTGCAGCTCTTCGAGTTCAACGACGCGCCCTGGGCCCCGGTGCCGCTCCGCGAGGCGATCGTCGAGGCCCTCTCGCGCACGCTGCGCTGGGGGCGCGTGCTCGACCGGCTCGCCGATCCCTTCCGCGCCTTCCTCGACGAGCGCGGCGCCGACGAGGTGCTCGACCTGTGCGCCGGGGCCGGCGGGCCGGCGGCGATCCTCGCCCGCGCCCTCGCGCGCGACGGCCGCCGTGTGCCGCGCTTCCTGCTCACCGATCTCCAGCCGCACCCCGAGGAGTGGGCGCGCCTGCGCGACGAGCTGCCCGACGCGGTCGACTTCATCGCCGAGCCCGTCGACGCCACCGCGATCCCCGCGGGCCTCGGCGAGGGGCGGGCGCGCGTGATCATCAACGCGCTGCACCACTTCCCGCCGTCGCTGGCCGGCGAGATCCTCCGCGGCGCCTGCGTCCGTTCGCCGGGCGTGTTCGTCTCCGAGGCGTTCGAGCGGCGCCTGACCGGCGTCGCCCCGATCGCGCTCGCGGGCATCCCCGCGCTCTACGCCACGCCGCTCCTCTCGCCGCGCCGCCGCCTCGAGAAGGCGCTGCTCACGTGGGCGGCGCCAATCGCGCTTTTGGCCTCGGTGTGGGACGGCCTCGTCAGCACCATGCGCGTCTACTCGGAGGCCGAGCTCCGCGCGATGGTGGCGCCCGTCGAGGGCTACCGGTGGACCTACGGGCGCTACCGGTTCCCGGCGGGCGGCGTCGGCTACTACTTCTACGGCATCCGCGCGTAGCGCGCTCTCACCACTTCGGCGGCGGCGGCGACGGCGGCAGCCTCTCCGTCGCGTCGGCGAGCCCGTACGCCACCACGGCCACCGCCGCCGCGTCGAGCGCGAGGTCGTCCGGCACGATCTTGTCGAGCGTGTCGCCGGCGGTGTGGTGCCAGTCGAAGTAGGTGCTCATGTCCTGCGTGAGGCCGATCACCGGCACGCCCGCCTCCTGCAGCGGGATCAGATCGGCGCCGCCCTCGTCGGCGCTCGCCACCTCGGCGGCGTGGAGCGGAGAGAGCGCGGCGACCAGGCGCCGGACCAGCTCCACCGACGGCGCGCCGCCCGCGACGCCGAACCCGGTCGGCCGCCCTGCGCCGGAGTCGGCCTCGAGCGCGGCGACGTGCTTGCCGGACTCGCCGCGATGGGCCTCGGCGTAGGCGCGCGCACCCGAGAGGCCGTGCTCCTCGTTCATGAACAGCACCACGCGCACCGTGCGCCTCGGCTGGAGGCCCGCCGCGCGGATCAGGCGCGCCGCCTCGATCACCGCCGCGCAGCCCGCGCCGTCGTCGATCGCGCCCGTGCCGAGGTCCCACGAGTCGAGGTGCGCGCCGAGCAGCACCACCTCGTCGGGCTTCGCGCTGCCGGGCAGCTCGCCGACGACGTTCGCCGAGTCCACCTCGCCGTCGTCGTGGGCCCCGAGCCGGAGCCGCACCTTCACCTGCCCGCCCTCGCCGAGCAGGCGGTGGAGGAGATCGGCGTCCTCGCCGCTCACCGCCGCGTATGGGATCCGCGGCACCGCGGCGTCGTAGCGCGTGCCGCCGGTGTGCGGCAGCTGGTGCGAGCCGGTGCCGACCGATCGGATCAGCGCGCCGATGGCGCCGAGCCGCGCCGCCTCGACGGCGCCCGCCCCGCGCAGCGGCACCACCGTCCCGTAGCTCGGGAAGTCGCTCCTGGCCATGCGCTGGTTGAACAAGACGATGCGGCCGCGCACCGCTTCGCCGCGGCGGCGCAGCTCGTCGAGCGAGCCTGCCTCGATCACCTCCGCCGTCAGCCCGCCGGGCGGCGTACCGACGCTCCCGCCGAGCGCGGCCGCGTGGAGGTGGAGCGCGAGCGGCGCGACCAGCTCGGCGGACTCGTCGCCCCGCACCCAGCGCGGCACCTTCACCGGCTCGCGGTGGACGTTCGAGAGGCCGGCGCGCTTCATCTCCGCCAGCGCCCACTCGACGGCACGCTCGGCGCCGGGGCTCCCGGTCAACCGCGGCCCGACGTGGTCGGTGAGCGAGCGAACCGTGTCGAAGGCGCGGCCCTCGACGAGCGCGGCGCCGACGAGGCGCGCGGCCGGCGACAGCGGCTCGGCGTGGGCGGCCGCGGCGAACAGAAGGAGGGGGAGTGCGAAGCGCATGGTCCCGGAGGGTAGCAAACACGCGCGACTCAGTTTTCCATCGTCCCGCCCCCCCGCCCCCTCGGATCTCGGAGACCGCTCCGTCGCAAACCCCTTGCGCCGTGCGGTTCGTCTCCAGGGCACATCGCTTGCTCAGTGAGCGCGCCGTACTCCAAAGGAGGCGAACGCGATGCGAAAGACTGGCTTTTTGAAATGGTTGTCGGCGCTCTCGCTGCTCGGGCTCTCGTCGGTGGCGGACCTCCGCCGCGCCGAGGCGTGCGGCTGCTTTCTACCCCCCGACCCGACGGTGCCCGTGGTCCAGGCCGGCGAGCGCATCGTGTTCGCGATCGACCAGGGGCAGGTGGTGGCGCACATCCAGATCCAGTACGCGGGCGCCGCCGGCGACTTCGGCTGGCTGCTGCCGCTGCCGTCGGTGCCGAAGCTCGAGCTGGGCAACGACGAGCTGTTCAACCAGCTCATCGCCACCACTCAGCCGAAGTACGAGATGAAGCGCGCCTTCAATGGCAATTGCACCTTCCAGTACCAGTTCAACACCAATGGCCCGGGAGGAGCCGCCGGCGCCACGCCCGCCGCCGACGGCCAGAACGACGCCGACAAGCAGTCCACCCCGCTCGTCATCCAGTCCTCGGTCGGTCCCTACGACTACGCGGTGCTCAAGGCCGATTCGAAGCAGGCGATGCTCGACTGGCTCGCCGCCAATCATTACTTCGTCCCCGCCGGCACCGACGACGTGGTCGGCCCCTACATCCACTCGGGCGCCTATTTCCTCGCGCTCAAGCTGCGGCCGGGCAATGCGACGGGCGACCTCCAGCCGGTGGTCGTGCGCTACGCCTCCGACCTGCCGATGATTCCAATCGTGCTCTCGTCGGTGGCGGCGCAGCCGAACATGGGAATCCAGGTGTGGATGCTGGGCGCCGCGCGCGCCATCCCGCGGAACTACTACCACACGGTGATCAATGACGCGGAGATCGACTGGCTGACCGCCGGCCAGAACTACAATGACGTGATCATTCGCGCCGCCGGTGAGGCGCCAAAGCACCACACCTTCGTCACAGAGTATGCGGGGACGAGCGGCGTGATGCAGAACGTGCTCAATCCGCCTGGCCGCTTCGGCAGCGAAAACGAGCTGCGCGCCATCGCCGACCCGATCCGCTACGTCGAATACATGCTCTCGCACGGCTTTGCGATCGACGCGCAGGTGGCGCAGATCCTCGAGAAGTACATCCCGATGCCGCCGGCGATCGGCGCGCGCGGCATCACGCCGGCGCAGTATTACAACCAGCTGTCCTATTGGCTCGGCGACTTCAAGCGCCGGCACCCGCAGGTCTGGTCGCGCGTCGAGCGGCCGTTCCTGCCGGCGGCGCTCACCGACGAGCTGGAGACGCGCGTGGTGGCGCCGACGCTGGAGGCGGGCGGGCTGTTCGATCGCTTCCCGGTGCTCACGCGCCTGTACACCACCCTCTCACCCGAGGACATGAACGCCGACCCGGTGTTCAGCTTCAATCCCGATCTACCCGACGTGTCGAACGTCCACCAGGCCACGCTGACCTACGAGTGCGGCATTCGCGCCGACGACCCGAACGCGACCTACGCCTGGCTGGCGACCGAGCAGGGCGCGACGATCGTCTATCCGAACGGCGTGGGGTCGCCCTCATCGCTGCCGGCGCTGCCGGCCAGCCGCCGGATCGAGGTGCTCCGCGAGTCGGGTGCGCCCGAGACGGTGACCGACAACGCCGGCATCATCGGGCACGAGCTCGGCGTCGGCGGCGGCTGCAGCGTGCAGCCGGGCGCCGCCCCGCGTGGCACGGGGCTCGCGCTGCTGGTCGGGCTGCTCGCGATCGGGACGCTCCTGCGCCGTCGGAGCGAGGGCTGATCGTGGGCCGCGCGCTCGCGCTCGCGCTCTGCCTCGCCGGGTGCGGCGCTGCGCCCGCGCCCACGCCACCGTCGGGCCCGGGGCAGCTCACCCTCGGCTCGCTCCTGCCCGACGGCTCGGCGGTGATGCCGCTGCCCGACGGGATGGACGTGACGCTCGTCGAGGGCGCGCAGGGCGGCTTCCACGTGTGGATGGACTTCCGCTCCCACGACGTGGCCCCCGGCGAGCTGACCCTCGAGCGCACCGCGCACCGCCTCTCCGACGACCAGCTCGTCCTGCGCACGAAGGCGCCGCTCACCGTCGGCGCGCCAGACGAGGCAGGCGACTGGGAGCTGCCGATGCCGCTGCCGATGTTCATGTGCCCGAGCCCGGTGGGCCTCTCGGTGATCGACCAGCCGATCGTGTTCCGCATGCGGCTGCTCGACGGCACGGGCGCCGAGCAGGCAGCGAGCGATGTCACGCTGGTCCCCCACTGCCCCGACGGGGCGCGCGAGTTCTGCGAGCGCATCTGTAGCGGCTGACGCGACGGGGGGGAATTACCCGCTGAGCGTCTTCGTCACCACCGTGAGGATTTCTTCGAGATCGAACGGCTTCTGCAAATACCCGCAGGCGCCGTTCGCCATGCAGCGGTCGCGGGTCTCGGCCGAGGCGTAGCCCGTGGCGATCAGCACGCGGATCGCGGGGTCGATCGCCTTCAGGCCGAGCAGCGTCGCGACGCCGTCCATTCCCGGCATCTTGAGGTCGGTGATCGCGAGGTCGAAGTGGCGGCCGCGCGCCGCCTCCAGCGCCTGCAGCCCGTCGGCGGCGGTGGTGGCGTCGAAGCCCTCGCGACCCAGCTCGAACGCGAGCACGTCGCGGATGTCCTCCTCGTCGTCGATGATCAGCACGGCGGGACGATCGCTCATCGTGCCTCTCCTTCGCGCGGCTGGGCCGAGCCGAGGCGAGGCAGCCAGACACGGATGGTGGTGCCCGAACCCACCGCCGACTCGATGCGGATCCGGCCGCCGTGCGACTCGACGATCTTCCGCGTCAACGTGAGGCCGAGGCCGGTGCCCTGGCCGACCGGCTTCGAGGTGAAGAAGGGATCGAAGACCCGCGGCAGCACCTCGGGCGGGATGCCGCAGCCGTCGTCGGCGACGACGAGCTCCACGCCGCCCTCCTCCGCCCGCGCGTCGAGCCGCACCGTGCCCCCGGTCGGCGTGGCGTCGAGGGCGTTTCCGATCAGGTTCAGCAGCGCCGACTCCATCTCGTGCAGGCACACCTCGACCGGGGGCAGGTCGGGCGGCGGCGGCGCCGCCTCGAGCGCGATGCGGCGGGCGCGCGCCTGGCTCTGGGCGAGGTCCGCCACCCGCTCGAGGAGCGTGCCGGCGCCGATCGCCTCGCGCCCGGCCGGCGTCTGGTGGGAGAAGTCGAGGAGCGTCTTCACCAGCTTGCCGCAGCGCTGCGCCTGGCGCTCGATCGCCGTCAGCCCGACCGCGAGCGGGCTCGACGGCGGGACGCGCCGCGAGAGGCTCTGCGCGTTCATCACGATCGCCGCCACGGGGTTGTTCAGCTCGTGCGACAGCCCGGCGACGAGCGTGCCCATCGCCGCCATCTTCGCCGCGTGGACCAGCTGATCCTGGGCCCGCTGCAGCTCGTGGTGCTTCGCCTCCAGCTCGTGGTAGAGGCGGTGGAGGCGGTAGGCGGCGCGGACCCGGGCGCGCAGCTCGGCGGCGACGAACGGCTTGCCGAGGTAGTCGTCGGCGCCGGTGTTGAGCGCGCTCACCACCTCTTCTCGCGCGGCGCGCGCGGTGACGAGGATGACCGGCACGCGGCGCAGCGCCGGGTCGGCCTTGAGGCGCGCCACGAGCTCGATGCCGTCCAGCTCGGGCATCATCACGTCGGAGACGATCACGTCGGGCCGCTCGGCGCGCGCCGCATCGAGAGCAAGGCGCCCGTTGGCCACGGCGCGCACGGCGCAGTCGCCCGCCAGCGTCTCCGCCATGTAGGCGCGCATGTCGGGGTTGTCCTCGGCGACGAGCACCGTCGGGCGGCCGCCGCTCGCCGCCACCGCCGCCACCGCGGTGGGCGTCCCCTGGTGGAAGCGCGACGAGATGAGCGCCGAGTTCCACGACAGGCGCTCGCTCCGCGCCAGCGGCCGCGGCTCGGCGCGCGCGCTGCCGGCCTCGCCGACGGGCACCCGCACCCAGAACCGCGAGCCGCGACCGGGCTCGCTGTCGACCCCGGCGGAGCCGCCCAGGACCTCCGCGAACTCCTTCACCAGGGCGAGGCCGATGCCGGTGCCCTCGTGCTGGCGCGTCGCGGAGGAGTCGAGCTGCTGGAAGCGCCGGAACAGCTTCTCCCGTTCGGCGAGCGGGATGCCGGGTCCGTTGTCTTCGATCGCCAGCTCGAGCTGCGTCCCTTCCTGGCGCAGCGTCACCTCGACCCGCCCGCCGCGCGGCGTGAACTTCAGCGCGTTGCCGAGCAGGTTGAGGAGGATCTTCTCGAACATGCGCCGGTCGAGGTGGACGATCGGCGCGCCCAGCGACGAGCGGAACGCCAGCTCCACGCCGCGTTGCTCGGCCACCGGGCGCGCGTCGTCGACGATCAGCCCGACCAGCTCGGCGGCGTCGATCGGCTCGCGCACCACCTCCACGCGGCCCTCCTCGAAGCGGGCGAAGTCGAGGATGTCGGAGACGAGCGTGAGGAGGCGACTGGCGTTGCGCCGCATGCGCTCGAGGTGGGCGTTCGCCAGCGGCGGGCAGGGGCCGGCCTCGCCGGCGAGCAGCGCCTCGATCGGTCCGAGGATGAGCGTGAGCGGCGTGCGCAGCTCGTGGCTCATCACGGTGAGGAACTCGCTCTTCGCGCGCGCCGCCGCCTCGGCCGCCTCCTTGGCGCGCCGCAGCTCCTCCTCCATTCGCTTGCGCTCGGTGATGTCGGCGTAGATGCCGAGCAGGCCGATGGTGCGGCCGTCCTCGTCGCGCAGCGGCACCTTGCTGGTGATCAACGTGTGCGTGCCGTCGGGCTGCTCCTGCGGCTCCTCGATGTCGAGGAGCGGCTGGCCGGTGTCCATCACCTGACGATCGCACTTCACGAAGAAGTCGGCCTGCTCCTGCGGGAAGCCCATGTCGTAGTCGGTCTTCCCGAGCAGGTCCTCGAGCGACGGGCGACGCATGTCGCGCAGGAAGTTGTCGTTCGCGCCGAGGAAGCGGCCGTCGAGGTCCTTCCAGAAGACGCTGAAGGGGACGTTGGCGAGGATGTACTTCATCAGCGCCTGCTGGCGCCGTAGCTCGATGACCTCGCGCGGGGACTCCTGCGGCTCGTCTCCGGCGCCGGTCGGCGCGCTCCTGCCCCCGCGCGCGGCGGCGAGGGCGAGCGCGAGCAGGCGATCGACCTCCGGGTCGCCGGTGGCGACGCGCACGCGCGGATCGAAGCCCGTGTCCACCGCGACCCGCAGCTGCGCAGCCAATCCGTCCAGCAGCCGTCGTCGCTCCGCCACTTCTCCTCCCAGGTCGCCGCCCGCGCGTCCCTTCCCGCTCCGAAGGCTACGCGGCGCGGATGGTACCACGGTTCGGGCGACCGCCGGTTTGCGATCGCGCGTACCGGGCGCCTACCTGCGCGCGTCGACCCAGCCGACCTCGCGAAGCCAGGCGCGCCACACGCCTCGATAGGGGTGGAAGGCGTGGAGCATCATGTCGAGGTACGCCTGCTCGGGGCTGGCGCCGTGGCGCACGCGGTACAGCGCGACGATCAGCCCGGTGCGGTCCTCGCCGTGGAGGCAGTGAACGTAGACCGGCTTCTCGGCGGCGTCGATGTCGTCGAGCACCCGGTGCACCTGCTCGACCGGCGGGATCATCCACGTCGGCAGCGGGTCGTGGATCACGCGCACGCCCGGCGGCACCACGTCGCGGCCTTCGTGATCGCTGTCGAGCTTCACGACGGTGCGGATGCCGTACCGCTCCACCAGCTCGGCGAACTGCCGCTGCGACGGCTGGCTGCCCCGGTAGACCGCCCCGTCGACGCGATCCAAGCGGCGCATCGGCATGCCGTCGAGCGGCGCGGGCGGCGGCGGCGTGGGATACAAGCAGCCCGCCCCGAGCGCCGCGGCGCACGCGAGCGCGGCGAGGAGGCGCGGCGCCGGCGATCGGCGGGGCGTGGACACGCGGACGGAGGCTAGCACGAGCCGGAGCCGCGATTGAAGTCTCTCGGGCGGTCCTCTATGATGTGCGCTCTCCCGTCGGGGCCGACCCCACCCATGTCCACCAACCAGAGCTTCGGAAAGTACTCCCTCGTCGAGCGGATCGCCGTCGGTGGCATGGCGGAGATCTACCGCGCCAAGACCTACGGCGCGGCCGGCTTCGAGAAGGAGCTGGTGATCAAGCGGATCCTCCCGCAGTTCTCCGCCGACGACGACTTCGTGCGGATGTTCATCGACGAGGCGCGGCTGGCGGCGAAGCTCCAGCACGCCAACGTCGTCCAGATCTACGACTTCGACTGCGCCCAGACGTCCGACGGGCCGAGCTACTACATCGCGATGGAGCTGGTCGAGGGCAAGGACGTGCGCCACCTCCTCAAGGAGGGCATCCGGCGCAACCTGCCCATGGCCATCCCGATGGCGATCCACGTCGGGATCGAGGCGCTCAAGGGGCTGCACTACGCCCACGCGAAGGCCGAGGGAGGCCAGCCGCTCAACATCGTCCATCGCGACGTGTCCCCTCACAACCTGCTCGTGTCGTACGCGGGCGAGGTCAAGATCTCCGACTTCGGGATCGCCAAGGCGGCGGCGCGGGCGTCGGCGACGACGAACGGGATGGTGAAGGGGAAGCTGGCCTACATGAGCCCGGAGCAGGTGACCGGGCAGCCGCTCGACCGCCGCACCGACGTCTACTCGATGGGCATCGTGCTCTACGAGATGCTGACGCGGACCCGCCTCTTCGCCGGTGCCACCGACGCCGAGGTGGTGACGAAGGTGCGCGACGCGGTCGTCCCGCCGCTGCGGCAGCGCAACCCGATGGTGCCGCCCGACGTCGAGATCGTCGTGATGCGGATGCTGCAGCACGACCTCAAGCAGCGCTTCCAGTCGGCCGCCGAGGCGGCCAAGGCGCTGTCGCAGACGAGCGGCTACTCGGCGACCGAGGCCGGCGCGCTCGGTGATTACGTGGCGAAGCTCTTCCCGGTGACCCCGCGGCGGAGCGCAGGGGCGGCAAAGGTGCCTCAGGAGGCGATGAAGATGGCTCAGCGTGGACCGGGTGTTCCGCTTGACGGGCAGCGGCCGGCGGCACCCTCGGCCAAGGTGTCCACCGACGCCGCGACGATGATGGCGGACGCGCCGTCCGAGGCGCTGATCGCGGCGGCGCGCGCGGCCGAGGCGGCGAAGGCGGCGCGGCGCGCGCAGCCGGCGAGGCCCGCCGGACCGGGCAAGCCCTCACCGGCGATGATGGCGCAGCCGACCGCGCTCCTCGACACCAGCTCGCCCGAGCAGGCGAAGGTGGCCGCGCAGATCGCCGCCGCGTCCGCGCAGCGCTCCGCGGCCCCCGCGCCGAGGCCGCAGCCGACGCCCGCCAAGCCGTCGCCGTCGATCATGGACCAGTCGACGGCGATCCTGGATACCAACTCGCCGCAGCACGCGCAGGTGGCGGCGCAGATCGCCGCAGCGGCCGCGCAGCAGCGCGCCGGAGCGCCCGCCGCGGCGCCGTCGAAGCCGGCGGTGCCGATCACGGATCAGTCGACGGCGATCCTGGACACGAACTCGCCGCAGCACGCGCAGGTGGCGGCGCAGATCGCGGCCGCGGCCGCCGCCCGAGGAGCGCCTCCGGCCGTCGCCGGCAAGCCCGCCCCGTCGATCATGGACCAGTCGACGGCGATCCTGGACACGAACTCGCCGCAGCACGCGCAGGTGGCGGCGCAGATCGCCGCCGCGGCCTCCGCGCGTGGCGCTCCGCCGCCGTCCGTGCCCTCTCCCG
>JAJXSP010000183.1 GCA_021784515.1 Myxococcales bacterium
GGCTGCTCGCCGCGCAGGGCTACGACCTGGTGATCGGCGTCGGCTTCATCTTCTCCGAGGACATGTACGCCATCGCGCGCGAGTACCCGGCGACGAAGTTCGCCGACGTGGACTACGCGAAGTTCGGTCCGCACGGCTTCGTACCGCCGCCGCCGAACATGGCCGCGCTGAAGTTCAAGGAGGAGCAGGGCTCGTTCCTCGTCGGCGCGCTCGCGGCGCTCACCTCGGGCTCGAAGGTGATCGGCTTCGTCGGCGGGATGGACATCCCGCTCATCCACAAGTTCGAGGAGGGCTACAAGGCGGGCGCGCGCGCGGTGTGCCCGGAGTGCCGCGTGCTCGTCGGGTACGCCGGCGTCACCGGCGAGGCCTTCAAGAACCCGGGCAAGGGCAAGGAGCTGGCGCTGGCGCAGTACGCCGAGGGCGCCGACGTGATCTTCCACGCCGCCGGATCGACGGGGCTGGGCGTGTTCGAGGCGGCGCGCACCGTCGGGCGCTACGCGATCGGCGTGGACGCCGACCAGTGGGACGAGGCGCCCGGCCGCGTGCTGACCTCGATGACCAAACAGGTGGACGTGGCGGTGTTCGACACGGTGAAGGCGGCCCTCGACGGCCGCTTCAAGGGCGGCGTGCAGGTGTGGGGTCTCGAGCGCGGCGGGGTGGACTACGTCTACGACGCGCACAACCGGCCGCTGATCGATCCCGCGGTGCGCGCGCGCGTCGAGGCGCTGCGGGCGGACATCATCGCCGGGCGGATCGTCGTGCCGTCGGAGGCGCCGCGCCCGTGAGGATCGAACGATGACGACCGCCGTCGAGCTGCGCGGGGTGGTGGTGCGCTACGGCGCCGTCACCGCCGTGCGCGGCGTGTCGCTCGCCGTCGAGCGGGGCGCGATCCACGCCGTCGTCGGCGAGAACGGCGCCGGCAAGTCCACGCTCATGCGCGCGCTCTACGGTCTCGTGCCGCTGGCCGCCGGCGAGGTGCGCGTGAAGGGCGAGCCGATGGCGCGCCCGTCGCCCGAGGCGGCGATCGCGCGCGGCGTCGGCATGGTGCACCAGCACTTCCTGCTCGCCGAGGCGCTCACCGTCGCCGAGAACGTGGTGCTGGGGCGCGAGCCGCGCCGCCGCGGGCTCCTCGACGTGGCGGGCGCCGAGGCCGAGGTGGGCGCGCTGGCCGAAGAGCATGGCCTCGCGGTCGATCCGGCGGCGCCGGTCGGCGCGCTCTCCGTCGGCGAGCGGCAGCGCGTGGAGATCCTGAAGGCGCTCTATCGCGGCGCCGACGTTCTGATCCTCGACGAGCCGACCGCCGTCCTTTCGCCGCCCGAGGTGGACGACCTCTTCGCCATGCTGCGGGCGCACCGCGATCGCGGCGGCACGGTGATCCTGGTGACGCACAAGCTCGACGAGGTGATGGCGATCTCCGAGCGCGTGACCGTGCTCCGTCGCGGCGAGGTGGTCGGCGATCTTCCGACGCGCGACGCGACGCCCGAGGCGATCGTGCGGCTCATGGTGGGGCGCGATCTCGCCGGCCCGCCCGAACGCGGCGCCGGCCCGATGGGCGACGTGCGGCTCTCCGTCGAGGGCCTCACCGTGCGCGGCTCGCTCGACCGCGTCTCGCTCGAGGTGCGCGGCGGCGAGATCCTCGGCGTCGCCGGCGTCGAGGGCAACGGCCAGACCGAGCTGTGCGAGGCGATCACCGGCCTGCGCCGCGCCGACGCGGGCATCGTGCGGCTCGACGGCGCCGACGTCACGCGCGCCAGCCCTGCGCGACGCCGCGCGCTCGGCCTCGGCCACGTCCCCGAGGACCGCCACCGCCGCGGCCTCCTGCTCGACCTCTCGCTCGCCGAGAACCTGCTCCTCGGGCGCCTGGACGAGTACACGCGCTTCGCGTCGATCCTCGATCGCCGCCGCCTCGCCGCCGACGCGGCGCGCCTCCTCGAGCGCTTCGACGTGCGGCCGGCCGATCCGGCGGCGCCGGCGCGCTCGCTCTCGGGCGGCAACCAGCAGAAGGTGGTGCTGGCGCGCGAGCTGTCGCTGCGGCCGCGCGTGCTGCTCGCGGCCCAACCGACGCGAGGCGTGGACGTGGGCGCGATCGAGCGCATCCACGCCGAGCTCGACGGCGTGCGGCGCCGCGGCGCGGGCGTGCTGCTGATCTCCGCCGAGCTGGACGAGCTGCTGGCGCTCGCCGACCGCGTCGCCGTGCTCTACCGCGGCCGCATTGTGGCCACACTGCCGCGCGCCGAGGCCGATCGCGAGCGGCTGGGCGGGCTGATGACCGGGGCGACCGCGCAGCAAGCGGCGGTGCAGCCATGAGCCGGACGCGTATAGGGCGTATAGGGGACGGATCTCGAAAACTCGATTCCGGCTCACGATTCGAGATCTCGAGATCCGTCCCCGTTCTGTTGCCCCCGGCGCTGGCGCTGCTCGTGGCGCTCGCCGCGGCGAGCCTCCTCGTCGTCGCCTACGGGCAGTCGCCGCTCCACGTCTACCGCCTGTTCCTCGACGGCACGTGGGGCAACGCCTACGGGATCGGACAGGTGCTGTTCAAGGCGACGCCGCTCGTCTTCACGGGCCTCTCGGTCGCGCTCGCGTTCCACGCCGGGCTGTTCAACGTGGGGGCCGAGGGGCAGCTCACCCTCGGCGCGTTCGCCACCGGGCTGGTCGGCGCGGCGCTCCCTCCGGCGACGCCGGCCGCCATCGCGCTGCCGCTCGCCGTCGGCGCGGGCTTTTGCGCGGGCGCGGCGGCGGGCGCGGTGCCGGGCGCGCTCAAAGCGTGGCGCGGCGCGCACGAGGTGATCGTCACCATCATGCTCAACTTCGTGATCCTCGCCGAGCTGTCCGACCTCGGGAAGCGGTTCTACGACCGCGAGTCGGTGCACACCGCGCACGTCGTCGCGGGCGCCACGCTCGCCCGCGCCGGGGCGTTCTTCCCGTCGCTGCGCGGCTCGGCGCTGAGCGGCGCGGCGCTGCTGGCGGCGGCCACGGCCATCGCCGTGTGGTGGCTCCTCCAGCGCACCGCGGCCGGCTTCCGGCTGCGCGCGGTCGGCCTCGGGGCGGAGGCCGCGGCGACGGCCGGCATCTCGGTGGCGCGGCAGACGGTGATCGCCATGGCGCTCGCCGGCGGCGTGGCGGGGCTCGTCGGGGCGAACGCCGTCCTCGGCTACAAGGGCTACTACGAGGAGGGCTTCGCCGGCGGCGTCGGTTTCATGGGGATCGCCGTGGCGCTGCTGGGGCGCAACCACCCGGGCGGCATCGTCGCCGCGGCGCTGCTCTTCGGCACGCTCTCACAGGGCGGGCTCGCCATCAACGCGGTCGTCCCGAAGGAGATCGTCGAGGTGCTGCAGGCGGTGATCATCCTCGCGGTGGCGGTCTCGTCGGCGACGGTGCGGCGGCAGGCGGCGCAGCTCGCCACCGGGGCGCGCGCGTGAGGGGCATCCTCTCGGGGGCGTTCCTGCTCCAGGCGCTGCGCATCTCGGTGCCCTACGTGCTCGCGGCGCTCGGCGGCGTCGCCTCGGAGCGCTCGGGCGTCATCAACATCGCGCTCGAGGGGATGCTGCTCGTCGGCGCGTTCGGCGCCGCGGTGGGCGCGCTCGCCTCGGGGAGCGCGCTCGCCGGGCTGGGCGCGGGCGTGCTCGCCGGCGTCGCGCTGGCCGCGCTCTACGGCCTCGCGGTGATCCGGTGGCGCGCCGACCAGATCGTGTGCGGCGTGGCGGCGACCCTGCTCGCGCTGGGCGCCACGCGCTACTTCCTGAAGGTCTTCTATAACTCGACCTCGAACTCGCCTCGCATCCCCTCCACCGACGGGCTCGGCTGGGCGATCCTCGTCGGCGCGGCGCTCCTCGCGGCGCTCGCCGAGGCCGGCCTCCGCCGCACCGCGATCGGGCTCCGCCTGCGCGCCGTCGGCGAGCACCCGGAGGCAGCGCGCTCCGTCGGCGTCCGCGTCGCCCCGCTGCGCTGGCTCGGCGTCCTCCTGTCCGGCGCGCTGGCCGGGCTGGGCGGGGTCTGGCTCGCCTTCGACCAGCACGGCTTCGTCGCCAACATGTCGGCGGGGCGAGGCTTCATCGCGCTGGCGGCGATGATCCTCGGCGGCTGGCGGCCCCTCGGCGCGCTCGGAGCCTGCCTCCTGTTCGGCGGCGCCGAGGCGCTGCAGCTGCGGCTGCAGTCGTCGGGGATGGGGCTCGGGGCGGGGACGGTGCAGGCGCTGCCGTACCTGATCACGATCGTCGCGCTCGCGGTGCGCGGGCGGGCCTCGGTGGCGCCCAGGGCGCTGGGGACGTAGGGGACCTCGCGGGCGCGGCGTGGCGCCGCGCGAAACGTCAATTCGTCAACACCGTCCCCGGATCGGTCAAATCGTCAACACCGTCCCCGGATCGTCCCCGGATCGCTACTCTCCGTCCCCGAATCGGATCGGGCCCTAACCTTTACTCAATGGACGTGCGCGGTCTCACCAGCGCGGAGGCGGTCTCTCGGCTACTGACCCACGGCGAGAACCGAATCCCCGAGCGACGACACCATCCGGTCTTGCGCTTCCTCGGGCGCCTGTGGGCGCCGGTGCCCTGGATGCTGGAGGCGGCGCTCCTCCTCGAGCTCGCGCTCGGCCGGCGCACGCAGGCGGTCATCATCCTCGTCCTCCTCCTGCTCAACGCGACGGTGGCGTTCTTCGAGGAGCGCCACGTGCGAAGCGCGCTCGATCTGCTGCGGGTGCGCTTGACCATCCAGGCGCGCGTCCGGCGCGACGGCGAGTGGAGGACGCTGGCGGCGGCGCTGCTGGTGCCCGGTGATCTCATCCACGTGCGGATGGGCGACGTCGTCCCGGCGGACCTCCGCCTCGTCGAGGGGCACCTGTCGATCGACCAGTCGGCGCTCACCGGCGAGTCGTCCGCGGTCGACGCCGACGCGGGGGGCCGGGCCTTCTCCGGGTCGGTCGCGTTGCGCGGCGAGGCGACCGCCGAGGTGACGGCGACGGGGCCGTCGAGCTTCTACGGCCGCACCGCCGAGCTGGTCCGCACGGCGCGCGCGACGGGGCACCTGGAGGGCGTGATCCTGCGCATCGTCCGCTTCCTGGTGATCGCCGACGTGGCCCTGGTCGCGGTGGTGCTCGTCCGGGCGCTCACCGCGCACGTCGCGGTGGCCGAGACGCTGCCCTTCGCGCTCATGCTGCTGATCGCGTCCGTGCCGGTCGCGCTGCCGGCGACCTTCACGCTGGCCACCGCGGTCGGCGCGCACGACCTCGCCCGCCGCGGCGTGCTGGTGTCGCGCCTGTCCGCGATCGAGGAGGCGGCCTCGATGGACGTCCTGTGCAGCGACAAGACCGGCACGCTCACCGAGAACCGCCTCGCGCTCGCGTCGCTGCGTCCGCTCTCCGGGTACTCGGAGATCACGCTGCTCGAGCTTTCGGCCGTGGCGAGCGAGGCGGAGACCCAGGACCCGATCGACCTCGCGATCCTCGCCGTCGCGCGCGAGCGCGGGCTCGACCTCGCCGGCTACGAGAGGCTGGAGGTCGTGCCGTTCGATCCGGCGACCAAGCGCGCCGAGGTGGTCGCGCGCCACGCGGGCCGGCGGCTGCGCGTCATCAAGGGGGCGCCGCACGCCGTTTTCGGCCTGGCGCGCGACGTCGCGGGCGCCGACGAGGAGGTGGTGCGACTGGGCGAGCGGGGGGAGCGGGTCCTCGCCGTCGCGGTGGACGACGGCGAACGGCTGGTCGTCGCCGGCCTGCTCGGCTTCATCGATCCGCCGCGTCCCGACGCGCGCCAAACCATCGCCGCCCTGCGCGGGCTCGGCGTCCGGACGGTCATGGTGACGGGAGACGGCGCACCGACCGCGCGCGCGGTGGCCGCGCAGATCGGGATCGTCGGGCCGGCGTGCGACCGGCGGCGGCTGCGCGCGGCGTCGCCCGCCGAGATCGCCGGCGCGGCCGTGTTCGCCGAGGTCCTGCCCGAAGACAAGATCCACCTCGTCGAGACGCTCCAGCGCGCCGGGCACGTGGTCGGCATGACCGGCGACGGCGTCAACGACGCGCCCGCGCTCAAGCAGGCCGAGGTCGGGATCGCCCTGGCGAACGCCACCGACGTGGCCAAGGCCTCCGCGAGCATCATCCTGACGCGGCCGGGCCTCACCGACGTGGCGCCGGCGGTGCACGTCGGGCGGCAGGTCTATCAGCGCCTCCTCACCTACACGCTGAACAAGGTCATCAAGACCTTCCACGTCACGCTGTTCCTGAGCGCGGGCTTCCTCCTGTTCGGCACGTTCGTCCTCGCGCCCCGGCACATCGTCCTGCTCCTGCTCACCAACGACTTCGTGACGATGTCGATCGCGCGCGACCGGGCCGTGGCCTCGCCGCGCCCCGATCGGTGGAACGTGCGGCACCTTTCGGCGAGCGCGCTCGTGCTGGCGCTCGGGTGGGTCGCCTTCTCGTTCGGCGTGCTGCTCGCCGGCCGCGACCTGCTCCACCTCGATCCCCCGCGCCTGCAGACACTCAACTTCCTCGCCCTCGCCTTCTCCGGCCAGGCGACGGTCTACATGGTGCGCGAGCGGCGGCACCTGTTCCGCTCCCGCCCGAGCGGTTGGGTCGCGCTCGCGACGGCGGGAGATCTCGTCACGCTGGCGGTGCTCGCCGGCGCCGGAGTCCTGGTTGCGCCGATCGGCCCCTGGCTCGTCGCGGGAGTGCTCGGCTGCGTGCTCGTCGCGGGCGCCGTGATCGACCTCGTCAAGGTCGCGGTGTTCCGGCGCACCGGGATGGCATGACCGAGGGGGCCGCGGTTCATCGCCGATCCGGAGCGTGAAGGCCCGCGGCGTCGAGCCGCGGACCGCCGCCCCTCGCCCGGGGCAGGTCGCGGTTCCATCGGGAGGCGAGCGATGCCGGGTGATCCGATTGGTACGCGGACGTGGTACGAGGGGGACGCTGGATCGTGGTAAGCCGGGCCGCGGTCGGAAGGAGACCCTCGTGACCCCTCGTCCCCATACCATCTTCGTCGTCGATGACTCGCGGATCACGCGCGCGGTCCTGCGCGAGCTGCTCGAGGCGCACGGCTACCGCGTGGAGGAGGCCGGCAGCGGCGTCGAGGCTCGGGTCAAGATCGGGCAGGTCGCGCCCGACGCCGTGCTGCTCGACTGGGAGCTGCCCGACGAGACGGGACCCGAGCTGATCAAGCGATGGGCCGCCGACGCCGAGCTCAAGTGGATCCCCGTGCTCATGTTCACCTCGCACAAGGAACCCGAGCGGATCGAGTACGCGCTCGACGCGGGCGCGGTCGACTTCGTCGGCAAGCCGCCCGCGCCGGGCGAGCTCGAGGCGCGGTTGCGCGCGGCGCTGCGGGTGAAGGCCCTCCACGACGAGCTGCGCCGGCTGGCGCTCTGCGACCCGCTCACCGGGCTCTACAACCGGCGCGTCCTGCACGAGCGGCTGCGCGACGAGTTCGAGCGCGCGACGCGCTACGGGAACGAGCTGTCGGTCGCGATGGCCGACATCGACTTCTTCAAGCGGATCAACGACGGCCACGGCCACGACGTGGGCGACGAGGTGCTCCGGCAGGCGGCGGAGCTGTTCCGCTCGGGGCTGCGCGCCGTCGATACGGTGGCGCGCTTCGGCGGCGAGGAGTTCGTGTTCATCCTCCCCCAGGTGCCGCTCGCCGGCGCGGTGCGCGCGATGGAGCGCCTGCGCCAGACGGGCGCGGAGCGTCCCTGGGGCACGACCGAACATCCCCTCAAGGTGACCTTCTCCGTCGGAGTCTGCGCGCTCTCGAGCTGTCCCGTGGCGCGCCCGGAGGAGCTGCTCAAGGCGGCCGACGAACGGCTCTATGCGGCCAAGGAGGGCGGACGGGATCGCGTCGTCGCGGAGCTTCCCGCCGGGAGGGCGTGAACTCTTAGGGCCCGAACAGGAACAACTTGCTCGGGCTGGCCGCCGATCCATCCCGACCGGCTTCGTCGCTCCTCGGTCAAATACCGACAGTATTCTCCCTCGTCGCGCCTCGCCGGATCGGGCGCCTCGACGCCCACTCGTGATCAACTTGTTCCTGATCGGGCCCTTAGCCTGGCGTCGCCCGCGCGGCGAGGTGCCGCGCCACCAGCGCGGCGACGCGCTCGCCCACCAGGCCGAGGGCGAGAACCTCGTCGGCGGCGCCGCGCTCGATCGCCGCTCGCGGCATGCCGAACACGACGCAGGTCGCCTCGTCCTGCGCGATCGTGTGGCCGCCCGCCTCCCGCAGCGCCCCGAGGCCGGCCGCGCCGTCGCTGCCCATCCCGGTGAGGAGCACGCCCACGCGCAGGCCATGCGAGCGGCACGCCGCCATGGAGTGGAACAGGACGTCCGCCGAGGGACGCAGCCCACCGACGGGCGGAGTGTCGGGCGTGCGCAGGACGCCCGCGGGATCGATCGCGAGGTGGAGCACGTCCGCGACGTAGACGCACCCCGGCGCGGGGATCTCGCCCTCCTCGGCGAGCTTCACGCGGAGCGCGATCTCCTGGCCGAGCCAGTCGGCGAAGCGGTGCGTGAACTCCTGCACCATGTGCTGGACCACCAGCACCGGCGCCGGGAAGTCGGCGGGCAGCGCGCCGAGGACGCTGGCGAGCGCCGGGGGCCCACCCGTCGAGGCGCCGATGCCGACGAGGACGGATCGCTTCCCGCCCTCGCCGGGCTCTGCGCCGCGCGCGCCGCGACGCACCACCTTCGTCGAGGCAGCGGCGCGCACCTCCCGGGCCAGTCGCGCCACCTCCGCCGGCGACGCTTCATCGCCCCGTGGACAGAGCAGCACCTGCACGGCGCCGAGGTGGAGCGCGGCGCGCGCCGCCTCGTCGGTCTCCGCGCCGGCGAGGACGAGCAGCGGGAGCGGCGCCTCGCACATGATCCGCTCGGTCATCGCCGCCGCTCCGGAACCGAAGTCGGCGCCGAGGATCACGACGTCCGGGTGCACCCGGGCGATGGCCGCCATCAGCTCGCTCTCGTTCCGCGCATCGCCGAGCACCGCGATGTCGAGCTGGGACTCGATGGCGAGCCTGACGCACCCCCGCACGGAATCGCGCAGCTCGGCGAGCACGACGGCGATCACCGGCCCCCCGCGCGCTTCAAGAGGCTCTCGATCGTCGCGAGCAGCTCCTCGCGACCGAAGCGCTTCTTGATGATGTAGGCGTCGGCGCCCGCCGCGGCGCCGCGGTTCTTCGCCGCCTCGGAGTCTTCGGCCGTCACCAGCACCACCGGGAGGTTGGCGAGGGCTGGGTGGTCCCGCACCGCGCGGCACAGCTCCACGCCGTCGAGGTTCGGCATGTCGACGTCGGACACCAACACGCCCGCTCCTTCGGTCGTGAGCAGGTCGAGCGCACCGAGGCCGTCGGTGGCGGTGCGCACTTCGTAGCCGGCGGCCTCGAGCTCGCTCGCCATGAGCATGCGCGTCGTCGCCGAGTCGTCCGCCACCACGACGCGCACGCGCCGCTGATTCTCGGCGGGCGGTGCGACCGCGGGCGATCGTCCGAACAGGTCGCGCACCAGACCCTCGGCGTTGAGCACCGGCACCACGCGACCGTCGTCGAGGATGGTGGCCCCGGCGAGGATGTCGATCGACGAGAGCTCACCGGGCAGATCCTTGGCGATGATCTCCAACTCGCCGAGGATCTGGTCGACGGCGAGCGCGAGCCGTCGCCGCCCTGTGGTGACGACCACCACCGGCAGCACGGCGTCGGGAGCGGGCGGCGGCGCGGGGATCCCGCCGAGCAGCTCGCCGAGCGGCGCCAGGCGCACCGGCTCGCTGTCGACGCGAATCGTCGAGAGCCCTTGCAGCGTCCGGATCTCGCTCGCCGGGACGCGCGCGACCCGCTCGATCGCCTGCACCGGCAGCGCGTGCAGCTCGCGCCCGACGGCGAGCAGCAGCCCGCGCGTGGCGGCGATGGTGAGCGGCACCGAGAGGGCGAAGACGGTCCCCGCGCCCCGTCGCGATTCGATCGTCACCTGGCCGTGGAGGCGCTCGACCGCCTCGCGCACCACCGCGAGCCCGACGCCGCGTCCGGCGACGTCGGTGGCCTCGCTGCGGGTGCTGAAGCCGGAGCGGAAGAGGAGGTCGTGGATCGCGTCGGTGCCCAGCGTCACCGCGTGGGCCCGGTCGACGAGGCCATCGCGCACCGCCTTGTCGCGCACCGCCTCCTCGTCGACGCCGCGCCCGTCGTCGCGCACCGAGATCACCACCCGGCTGCCGCGTTGCTCGGCGCCGAGGACGAGCGTCGCCACCGCCGGCTTGCCCGAGGCCGTGCGCTCCGCGGGCGACTCGACGCCGTGGGCGATCGCGTTGCGCACGAGATGGACGAGCGGCTCCTTGAGCGCCTCCAGCACGCGCTTGTCGAGCCGCACCTCGCCGCCGCGCACCTCGAAGCGCAGCTCCTTGCCGTGGTCGATGGCGAGATCGCGCACCGGGCGGTGGAAGGTGTCGAGCAGCGTGCCCGCCGGCAGCATGCGCACCTCACGCAGGTCGCCGAGGACCGTCCCCGCCATCGTGCCGATGCGCTCGGAGTCGGCGGTGAGATCCCACAGCGCTTGCGAGAGGCGACGCTGGAGGCGCGACAGCACGCCGACCACTCGCTGCGCGCTGTCGGGCTCGCCGTCCGCGGGGCGGGCGCGCGCGGAGGAGCCCGCCCGGCGCACCCGCCCGAGGTCGCGCGCCAGCGCCTCGACCTCGTCGAGGATCGCGGTCAGGGCGTCGAGCCGCGGGCGCAGGCGGGTCGCGGCGGTGACCATCTCCTCCGCCTCGCCGAGGAGGCGATCGACGTGGTCGGTGGCGACGCGCAAGAAGCCCGTGGCCGGCGCCCCGGGTTGGAGGGGAG
>JAJXSP010000184.1 GCA_021784515.1 Myxococcales bacterium
ACACGACCGTGTGGTTCGCGCGCCAGATGGTGGCCGAGCGCCTGAAGCTCGCCGAGGCCGACATCCCGCCCGGCTACGGCCGCCCCGAGCTGGCGCCCGTCTCCACGGGCCTCGGCCAGATCTACGAGTTCTATCTCACCTCGAAGAAGCACTCGCCGATGGAGCTGCGCACGCTGCTCGACTGGGTGGTGGCGTACCGGTTGCGCTCCGTGCCGGGCGTCGTCGAGGTGAACGCGATGGGCGGCGACGTGAAGCAGATCCAGGTCGTGGTCGATCCGAAGCGCCTCGCCGGCTACAAGCTCACCATCGGCGAGCTGCACGACGCGCTCGCGCGCAACAACGCCTCCGTCGGCGGCGGCTACATCGAGCGCGGCGGGGAGTCGTTCGTGATCCGCGGCGACGCGCAGTTCCACAGCCTCGCCGACGTCGGCGACACCGTCGTCGCCGCCGACGGAGACGGCACGCCGATCCTGCTTCGCCACGTCGCCGAGGTGCGCGTCGGCCCGGCGCTCCGCTACGGCACCGTCACCCGCCACGGCGAGGGCGAGATCGTCGCCGGCACGGTGATGATGCTGGCCGGCGCCAACTCGCGCGAGGTGGTCTCCGCGGTGAAGGCGAAGCTCGACGAGATCCGCCGCGAGCTGCCTCCCGGCGTCGAGATCCGCAGCTACTACGACCGCGCCGAGTTCATCGAGCGGATGCTGAAGACGGTGGTGATCAACCTCGGCGAGGGCGCCCTCCTCGTCGTGGTGGTGCTCTTCCTCACGCTGGGCAGCCTGCGCGGCTCGCTGATCGTCGCGCTCGCGATCCCGCTCGCGATGGGCATCGCCGTGCTCGGGATGGTCCGCCTGCACGTCACCGGCAACCTGATGTCGCTCGGCGCGATCGACTTCGGCCTCCTCGTCGACGGCGCGATCGTGGGGCTGGAGGTGGCGCTGCTCCGGCTCGCCGAGCGACGGCCGCGGACCACGCCGGCGCGCACCGAGGAGATTGCCGCCGCCCTTCGCGTCGTGGCGCGGCCGGTCGCGTTCTCGCTCGCGATCATCATGCTGGTCTACCTGCCGCTGATCGCGCTCGAGGGCGTCGAGGGGCGGATGTTCCGTCCGATGGCGATCACCGTCGCGCTGGCCCTCCTCGGCGCGCTCGCCTTCACGCTCACTGCCTTCCCCGCGCTCGCCGCGTTCGCGCTCCGCGCGCCGGCACGCCCGCACCCCCAGGGGGCGGGCGTGTTCGGCCGCCTGCGCGCGGTCTACTCGGCGCTGCTCGACGGCGCGCTCGCCCATCCGGCGCGGGTGACCGGCGGCGCGCTCGTCATCCTCGCCGCCGCCGGCGTGCTCGGCGCACGGCTGGGCGCCGAGTTCGTGCCGCGGCTCGAGGAGGGCGAGCTGGCGCTCGACGTGCGGCGTCTCCCGTCGGTGTCGATCGGCGAGGCGCAGCGGCTCGGGCGGCAGGTGGAGGACGTGCTCGCGCGCTTCCCCGAGGTGGTGTCGGTGGTGTCGCGGACCGGACGCGCGGAGGTCGCGACCGATCCGGTCGGCCCCGACGAGGCCGACGTGAAGGTGAAGCTCCGGCCGAAGGAGGAGTGGACGACGGCGCACGATCTCGACGGGCTGGGCGAGCGGATCAAGGAGGCGATCGAGCGCGAGGTGCCCGCCACCTTCGTCGCCGTCTCGCAGCCGATCGAGGACCGCGTGAACCAGCTCCTGGCCGGCTCGCGCGCCGACGTGGTGGTGAAGGTCTTCGGCGACGACCTCGCCGTGCTGAAGGCCACGGCCGACGAGATCGGCCGCTCCATCAACCACGTGCCGGGCGCCGCCGACGTGCGCGTGCAGCGCGTGCTCGGGCTGCCGCTCCTCGAGGTGAACGCCGATCGCCTCCGCCTCGCCCGCCACGGCATCAGCGCCGACCGCGTGCTGCAGGTGGTGGAGGCGTCGCGCGTGGGGCTCGGCGCCGGGAAGCTCTTCGAGGGGCAGCGGCGCTTCGACATCACGCTCCAGCTGGTCGCGCCGAGCCTCACGCCCGAAGGCCTTGGTGAGCTGCTCGTCGGCGCGCCGTCGGGGTTGCTGCTGCCGCTCGGGCAGGTCGCCGACATCCGCGAGACGGAGGGCCCCGCGGTGATCAACCGCGAGGCGCTCTCGCGCCGCGTGCTCGTCGAGTCGAACGTGCGCGGGCGCGATCTGGTGGGCTTCGTCGGCGAGGCGCGGGCGAAGGTCGCCGCGGAGGTCACGCTGCCGCCCGGCGTGCGACTCCGATGGGGCGGCCAGTTCGAGAACTTCGCGCGGGCCTCGGCGCGGCTCGGCCTCGTCGTGCCGATCGCGTTGGCGGTGATCTTCGGGATGCTGTTCCTGGCGTTCGGGGACGTGCGCTACGCGCTCGCCGTGTTCGCAGGCGCGCCGCTCGCGGCGGTCGGCGGCGTGACGGCGCTCGTGCTGCGCGGGCTGCCGTTCTCGATCCCGGCGGCGGTGGGGTTCATCGCGGTGGCGGGCGTGGCGGTGCTCAACGGCGTGGTGATGGCGAGCGAGGTGCGTCGGCGCGCGTCGGACGAGCCGGGGGTGCGCGCGATCGTGGAGGGCGCGGTGGCGGTGCTGCGGCCGGTGATCACGACGGCGCTGGTGGCGGCGATCGGCTTTCTGCCGATGGCGCTCTCGACCCGCGCGGGCGCCGAGGTGCAGCGGCCGCTCGCGACGGTGGTGATCGGCGGCATCGCCTCCTCGACGCTCCTGTCGCTGGTCGTCCTGCCGGTGCTGCTGCGGCTCTTCGGCGTCGCGCGGAGGCCGTCGGTGACCGGCTGAGCGCTACATGCACGGCCCCATGTGGTCGAAGCTCACGCCGGCGCGCGCCGCCTCGCACGGGCCGTTGGGGCCGTACGTCTTGCCGTCGCAGCCGCACACCGGCATGTCCATGTCGGTGCTCACGCAGGGCGCCTTCCGGATGTTCGAGCAGAAGCCGTAGCCGCCGCAGCCGCCGTGCTCGGGGATGCAGTACTCGGTCGCCGTGCAGGCCGTGGGCGTGCAGTGTCCGCCCGCGATGACTGCGCACGGCATGCAGCCCAGGAGATCGGGCGGAGGCATGAGGTCCGGCGAAGCGAGATCGACGATGGTGAGATCCGGCGAAATCATCGAATCCTGCGGGATCGCCAAATCCTGCAATTGTTGCAGATCCTGCGAAACCGCCATGTCCGGCTCGCTGCCGGGTCCGCCTCCGCAACCCGCGAGAAGAGCGATCAGCAAGGCGAGCGGGGAGCGAAGCATCGGTTCACCTCCGCCGGTGCGTCACCGGCACCAGCCGCGGCGGCGGGGTGCTCGGGGCCGGCTTCGAGGGCTCGGTGGGCGGCGGATCGTCGTCGTCGTCGATCGGGCGCCCGGCGTCCGCCACCAGCGCGCCCATCTCGCGCGCCTCGCGCGCGGCCGCCAGCAGCACGTGCTGCTGCGTGATCGCCGTGCCGGCGGCGGCGGCGAGGAACGCCGAGCGCACCACCGCGTTGCGGATCGAGCCGCCCGACAGCTCGTAGCGCCGCCCCACCTCGTCGAAGTCGACGTCGTCGGCGAGCGTCGCCTGCGCCGGGTACATCTTGCGCCACAGCGCCGCGCGCGCGCCGGCGTCGGGCCGCTCGAAGCGCATCTTGAAGGTGATGCGGCGCTTGAACGCCGGGTCGATCGTGTCCTCGAAGTTCGTCGTGAGCACCGTGACGCCGGAGAACTGCTCCATGCGCTGGAGCAGGTACGAGACCTCGAGGTTGGCGTAGCGGTCGATCGACGACTTCACCTCGGTGCGCTTGGCGAACAGCGAGTCCGCCTCGTCGAAGAGGATCACCGCGTGCGAGCGCTGCGCCTCGTCGAAGACCTTCGACAGGTTCTTCTCCGTCTCGCCGATCCACTTCGAGACGATCCGCGACAGGTCGACGCGGAACAGCTCCATCTCCAGCTCGCGCGCGACGATCGACGCGCACATCGTCTTGCCGGTGCCGGGCGGTCCGGCGAAGAGCGCCGAGAGGCCGGGCGCGATCGAGTGGCGCGCCGCGAAGCCCTGCTCCTCGTAGACCTGCTTGGCGTGCCGCACGTAGGCGAGCAGCTCCTGCAGCGACTCGTAGACCTCGACGGGGATGACCAGGTCTTCCCACTTGTGCGCCTTGGTGACGCGCACCGCGAGCGAGGCGAGCTCGTGCTGGAGCTGCTGGCGGCTCGCGTTGACGATGTCATCGCGGTCGAGGACCACGTCGCCGTCGGCGCCCTGCAGCGTCGCGAGCGCGGTGGCGGCGCGCGTGGCGGCGAGGATGCGCGCCGGATCGAGCGCGAACTTGCGGCCCAGCTCGTCGGCGTCGATCCCGTCGGCGAGGCGCGCGCCGTGATCGGCGACCGCGCGCTGCCAGAGGAGGCCGCGCTGGTGCGGCCCGGGGAAGGGCACCGCCACGTGCACCGCCGGGCTGCCGAGCCGGTCGAGCTGCCCGTGGCGCTCGCGCGCGCCGAGGAAGACGACGTCGGCGTGCTCGTCGAGGAAGCGCGCGAACGGGACCGGCAGCGGGCGCTTCGGCGTCGCGCTCGGCTGCGGGTCGTCGGTGTCGATCGAGGGCGGCGGCGCCTCGCCCGAGCCGTCGTCGATCAGCGCCTCCCATCCGTCGAGGTAGGGGATCGCGCCGCCGAGCGCTGCCTCGCGCGTCACGTCGGCCAGGTGGAGCGCGAGGGCACGGCGGTCCCAGCCGCGCATGTCGATGAACAGGATCGGGCGTCCCACCTCGCCGGCGACGCCCTCGGCGAGGAACTTCTTGCCGACGCCGTCCACGCCGTGCAAGGCGACGCGCAGCCGCTCGCCGCGCAGCAGGGAGAGGCGCACGCGCGAGAGCAGCTCGTCGCGCACCGCGGGAGCGACGAGGGAGTCGGCGAGGCGCGCGGCCGGCTCGGCGCGCAGCGACATCCCCGCGGGCGGCTCGTCGACGCCGAGGCAGAAGCGGAGCACGCGCCGCGTGACCTTCACCCGCACGTGGATCATCGGCGGCTCGCCGTCGGCCAGCTCGTCGACCAGGGCGAGGCCGCACGCGCGCAGCTTGCCGCCGGGCAGGAACAGCTCGAACAGCGTCGGCAGCTGCGCGCGACCGAGCTCGAGGAGGTCGGCGATCGTGCCCAGCTCGAGCCACGGACGGCCGCCCTCGCGCTGCTCGAGGCGCACCAGCTTGCGGAAGAGCGGCTCGATCTCCGCGCCGAGGAGGCACAGCAGCACCGAGCGCTCGAGCGGCGTGAAGTGGAATGCGCGGCCGAGCGCGCCGAGGGGCTCGCAGTCGCCGGCGTGGCCGGGCGGCGCCTCGGGCTCCTCCTCGAGGAGCGCGCGCACGCGGGCGCGGATCGGGTGCAGCAGCGCGAACAGCGCGGCGGGGGCGGCGCCGCGCGGCGAGGCTACGGGGTCCACTTCGTTCCGTCGGAGAAGTGCACCATGACGAGGTGCGTGTCGCAGCGCACCGCGCCCGGCGCGAGCGGGTGCGTGGCCGGGTAGGTGTGGCCCGGCTCGATCGGCCTGCGCTCGGACATCACGACGTTCTGCCACGCGACCGTCGTCTCGCGGACCACCGCCCCGTCGGCGGCGAAATACCGGATGGCGAAGTCGACCTGGCGGACGCCCGCGGCGCCCACCTTCATCTGGTAGCGCACGTCGATTCCGTCGTCGGCGAGGCCGAGGAAGGTGAACTCGACGGGCGGAGGGGCGGTGGTGTCGCGCATCGGGGCCCGCATCGTAGCACTGGGGTCGATGGCTCGCGCGTGGTAGGACTCGGCCGTGACACCGTTCGAGCGGCTGGCTCGGCTGGCGGCGGCGGCGCGGGCGCGGGAGAGCGCGCGGCCCGATCGGCTGTTCGACGATCCGCTCGCCTCGACGCTCGCCGGCCCCGACGGCGAGTCGGGGCTCGCGGCGCTCATCGCGACGCTGCCGGGCCTCGATCCGGCGTCGAGCCCGCTCGGCGTGCGCACGCGCTTCTTCGACGACCTGATCGCGCGCGCGCTCGAGCTGCCGTCGCTGCGTCAGGTGGTGCTTTTGGGCGCGGGGATGGACACGCGTGCGTTCCGCCTGCCGTGGCCCGACGGCGTGCGGCTGTTCGAGGTGGACCACCCGCCGGTGCTGGAGGCGAAGGGGGCTGCGCTCGCGGCAGCCGGGGCGCGACCGCGCTGCGAGCGGGTCACGGTCGCCGCGTCGCTCGGCGGGCCGTGGGCGGAGGCGCTGCAAGGGGCGGGCTTCGATGCGGAGCGCCCGTCGCTGTGGCTGCTCGAGGGGCTGCTCGCGTACCTGTCGGCGGTCGAGGTGCACGTCGCGCTGCACGCGCTCTCCGCCCTCGCCGCGCCCGGGAGCATCGTCGGCGCGGACGTCGTCGCGGCGCGCGCCTTGGCGCTGCCGGAGGTGGCGGCCGCCCTCGAGCGCCTCGCCGCCGCGGGCACTCCGTTTCGCTTCGGCACCGATGAGCCGGAGCGCCTGCTCGCGCTGTACGGCTGGACCGGGAGGGCGCTGCTCACCTCCGACGTGGCGCTCCGCTACGGGCGCGCCACCCGACGAGCGCCGCCCCGCACCGAGGCCGGCGTGGCGCACTCGTTCCTCGTCGCCGCCTCGCGGCGCTGACCCAGATCAGAGACTGCTGATGAAGCTGCCGGCGGCGTGCCAGGCGGAGGAGGCGCCGTTCGCGATCTCGCCGCCCGCCCACTCGGCGGCGTGGACCGGCGCCAGCGCCACGTTCTCGGCCGTCTTGAGGAAGGCGTCGACCTTGTCGTGGGCATCCTTGGCCGCGTCCGACGCCTTCTGCTTGCCGACCTCGAGCCCCTGCTTCGAGATCGCCGACCAGTCGGGCTCGGCCGGCTTCACCTGCTCCGGCGACGGCGCCGGGTTCGGGCTCCCGAACTTGTACTCGAACTTCGCGAGCGGGAACTTGCCGAGGTTGAAGTCGCCGAGCGCGAAAGCCGTCGACGCCAGCGTGGTGTTCCACAGGTTCTGGCTGGCGAAGCTGAGCACGAGGTCGAGCCCCAGCACGAGGCTGAGCGCCGCGCCGAGCACGGCGTTGAGATCGGCGCTCGCGACGTACTGCGAGCCCTGCTTCTGGAGCGCGGCGTCGAGGTTCACCATCGCGTCGGCCTCGAGCTTGGCCGAAGCGCCGCCGCGCAGGTCGAGCGACGCACCGAGCACCGACGCGCCGACCGCCACGTACGCGCCCAGCGACGCGAGCGCATAGGCGCCGGCCGACAGGTTCACCATGATCTGCGCGTTCGGCAGGTCGCCCTTTTCGAGCTCGCTGAGCTTGCCGGAGACCGTCGCCTGCACCAGCGTGAAGGCCGGCAGGTAGATGCCCGCCGCGAGGCCGCCGTCGAGGCCCGCGCCGACGTGCACGTCGAGCAGGTAGGGGATGCCGTAGGGCGCGCGGATCTCGGGAAGCCCGATGTTCTTGCTGAACAGCTCCTTCTTCTGGTTCTTCTCCCCGCTGTCCTTCTTCGTCGGGGTGATCTGGCCCTTGAACTCGAAGTCGCCCGACGAGGTCTTGTCGAACTCGATCGTGCCCTCGAACTCCTCGGCGATGTTCAGCGTGATCGAGCCGCCGAAGGTGACGCCGGCGCCCTGGTCGTACTGCACCCAGCCCGACGCAGCCTTCACGATCTTCTGGTCCTTCGGCGTGATCGCGAACCCAATCCGCACGCCGCTGTTCTTGAGGTCGGCGTCGACGGTGGCGGTGCCGAGGCCCTGGATCTCGAAGCTCCCCTTGATCCCGACCTCCCACACGCTCGCGCCGATGAGCAGGTGGAACTGCAGCGGCGTGGTGATGCCCTTGATCGGCACCGGCCCGTCGCAGAAGAAGGCGGGCGAGTCGCCCTCGAGCTTGCCGCCGATGGTGAGCTTCGACAGGTCGATGCCCGGCGTCGGCTTGAACTTGCCGCTCGCCGTGAACTCGGTCCACTTGCCGTCGGTGATGACGACGTGCGCGTCGGCCTCCTGCACCATCGGCAGGTCGGTCACCTTCGCCTCGAGACGGCAGTTGAACTTGCCGTTCGTGTAGCTCGCGCTGCCGGTGAGCGAGCCCTTGCCCGTGGGCAGGTCCAGCTCGAGGCCGGTCACCGTCACGTTGTCGAGGACGTTGTGCTTCACCTCGACGTGGATGTTCTTCGCCTTGATGAACTTCAGCGTCAGGGCGAGGTCGCCGGTGGCGTTGAACGAGTGGTCGTCGTTCATCGAGAACGACAGGTTCCCGCCCAGCACGCCGTTGGCGAGCTTCACGCCGAGGGCGACGTTGTCGAGGTGGAGCTTGCCGTCGGTGTACGAGATGGTGATCGAGCCCGAGGTCACCTCGACGCCGGGGATCACCTTCTTCAACTCGTCGACCGAGACCGTGATCTGGCAGTTGAAGTTGAGCTGGTCGCCGGCGCCGTTGTCGGCCCCGAAGGTGGCGACCGCCTTGATGCCGTGCGGCAGGTCCAGCTCCGCCTGGCCCGACACCGACCACTTGCCGTCGTCCCACTTCGCCGAGAGCGTGGTCTTCTTGAGCGCCGGGACGGTGAAGGTGACGTCCTTCACCTCGATCGACGGCTTGTTGTCGACGAGGTTGACGACGACGGTGGCGCTCGCCACGCCGGGCACCTTGCCGGGCAGCAGCGTGCCGGTGATGTTCTTCGCGGTGATCTTGCCGTCGTGATAGGTGACGTCGAACGGGGCGACCTTGAACGGCAGCCCGGGGACGTCGAGCGTGAGCCCCTTGCCTGCGACGGTGAAGCCGGTCCCGCTGTCGTAGGAGACCTTGACGTCTCCCTTCACCCACTTCTCGAAGGTGAAGGTGGCCGAGCCCGACCCGGTCACGGTCTCGTCCTTCACGTGCAGGCTGAAGTCGCCGCCTTTCATCTTCAGGCCGGGGATCGGCTTCATCTTCAGCTTGAGGTCGCCGTCGACGTGGCCCTTGCTCACCGCGAGGCTGAAATCGCCGTCGGCGAGCTTGCCGTTGTCGACCGAGACCGTGCCCTTCACGTCGCCGTGGAGGTCGGCCGCGTTCGCCGACAGCTCGAGCTTGGCCTCGGTGCACTTCGCGGAGACCGGCACGCCCTTGAGCGGCAGCGCCAGCTCCTTGCCGACGAGGTTGCCGGCGTCCACGTCGCACTTCACCCACGGCGCCGCGGCGAGCAGCTGGATCTTCGCCTTCAGCCCCTTGAGCACGCCGGAGTTGAATGGCAGCTCGGCCTCGCCGGTGAAGTGGCCGCCCGAGAAGGCGAGGTTCTGGATGGTGCCGGTGGCGAGGGTGCCGAGCTTGACGTTGATCGCGCCGGTGACCGAGGCGCCGCCGCCCCCGCCGGCGTTGGCGTCGGCGCTCTCGGCGCGGTTCGTCTGGCCGTGGCCGCCGAGGTCGATGTCGAACTTCAACCCGCCCTGGCCGATCGAGAGGATCGAGGGCGCGACGTTGAGCGAGGTGACGGTGCCGCTGCCCGAGAACTCGCCGTCGGTGTAGGAGGCGGTGAAGGTGCCCGCCGCCTTGCCGTCGGCGACGGAGATCGAGCCGCCGACGTTCTTGCACGAGACGGCGGTGCCCTTGATCGTCACCGAGCCGTGGAGCCCGGAGACCTTCAGCCACCCGGGGACCTGGAACGACGCGTCGGTGAGCGCCACCGTGCCGGTGAGGCCGGTGTTGTCGATCTGGAGATCCTTGATCTCGAGGTTCTTGAGCGCGTCGGCCTTGAACTTGAGGCTGTCGGCCTTCACCTGGAACTTGAAGCCCGCGCCGGTCTTGCTGAACGACAGCTGCACCGAGCCGACGAGGCCCGGGATCGCCGGCACCGGCACGTCGAGCGAGGGCATGGTGAAGCCCTCGGCCTGCGACCACTTCAGCTCGCAGGTGACGTCGCCGAGGCCGGGGATTTTCGCCGACTCGAGCTTCGCCGTGCAGTCGGTGAGCTTGTTGCCCGAGACGGTGCAGGCGAGCTTCGCGTTGCCGAAGCCCTGCGGCAGCACGACGCTGGCGTCGCCGTCGATCCCGTCGAGCTGGTTGTTCTTGACGTGCGCGACGAGGCCGCCCTGGAGCTGCAGCCCCTTGATGCTGAAGTTCGCCGACTGGATCTTGATGTCGCCGGTGACGCCCGCCTTGTCGACCGCGAGCTCGTCGCTCGAGGCGGTGGCGAAGCCGGGGATGTCGAGCGCGAGCTTGATCTTCGCCGACAGCGCGCAGTCGGTGTTGACGTTGAACTGGAAGTTGACGGGCTTGAGGTAGGGCGCGCAGCCCTTGTACTGCGCGTTGATCGTGACCGGCGCGGCGAGCTTGGTGTTGGCGAGCTTGACCTTCACCTCCGGATCGGTGAACTGCACGCCGTCGGGGAGCAGCCCGTTGAGCTTCGCCGTGTCGAGGGTGACGGTGGTGGCGGCCGAGCCGCTCGCGGTCGCGCCGTTCGGTCCGGCGCTGGCCTGGCCCTGGAGCTGGACATCGACGGTGGCGGCGCCGAGCTTGAAGGTGACGCTCGCCGAGGCGCTTGCGGTGGCGGTCGCGCTCGGACCGTCGCCCGTGTCGGTGCGGCGGGCGATCGACTGCGCGCCGATCGGCGAGAGCGCGGCGCGTTCGGCGAGGCCGGCCGGGACGATCGCCTGGTGCGCGACGCGATCGGCCTCGCGCTCGGCGGCGGGGCCAGCCAGGCCCGCGCTCTCGCCGTCGCCCCCGCGCTGCTGGAGCGCGTGGGCCGCCTCGTGCGCGAGCAGCTCGCGCCCGGCGGCGGTGTCGGGGCGGTAGCGCTGATCTGAGAGGAGGATCACGCCGTCGGTGGTGACCGCGATCGC
>JAJXSP010000185.1 GCA_021784515.1 Myxococcales bacterium
CGACGACCGGCGGCGTGGCGGCCTCGTTCGCGATGCTGGGCGACGTGATCCTCGCCGAGCCGAAGGCGCTGATCGGGTTCGCCGGACCGCGCGTAATCGAGCAGACGATCCGCCAGAAGCTGCCGGAGGGCTTCCAGCGCTCGGAGTTCCTGCTCACGCACGGGATGATCGACGCGATCGTCGATCGCCGCGAGCTGAAGGCGCGGCTGGCGCAGCTGGTGCGGCTGCTCGGTCCGAAGGCGCGGCTCGCGGCGGCCGGCGCCACCGACGGGCGGCGCAACGGCGAGGCGAAGGCGGCGATCGCCTCGGCACCGGCCGGAGACCGCGGGGCGGATTGACCGGCGACGCGCGCTACGCCGCCGCGCTCGAGCGGCTGTCGTCGCTGGCGCGCTTCGGCGTGCGACCCGGTCTCGAGCCGATCGCGCGCGTGCTGGAGGCGCTCGGTCACCCCGAGCGCGCCGTGCCCGCGCTGCACGTCGCCGGGACCAACGGCAAGGGCTCCACGGCGGCCTTCTCCGACGCGATCCTCCGCGCCGCCGGCGCGCGCGTCGGGCTGTACACCTCGCCGCACCTCGCGCGCTTCACCGAGCGCATCCGCGCCGGCGGCCCGTCGGGGAGCGCCGAGATCGCGCGCGACCGCTGCGCCTCGCTCGTCGAGCGGGTGATGGCGGCCGCGGGCGGCGACGCGCTCACCTTCTTCGAGGTGGCGACGGCCGCCGCGTTCCTCTTCTTCGCCGAGGAGCGCGTGGACCTCTCGGTGATCGAGGTGGGCCTGGGCGGGCGCTTCGACGCCACCGCCTGCTGCGCGCCCTTCGCCACCGTCATCACCGGCATCGCGCTCGATCACACCGCGCTGCTCGGCACGACGACCGCCGCGATCGCCGGCGAGAAGGCGGGCATCGCGCGGGCAGGGGTGCCGCTCGTCGTCGGCGCGGTCGACGAGGCGGCGTCCGAGTCGATCACCGCACACGCGGTCGCGGTGGGCGCGCCCCTCGTGCGCCTCGGGAGCGAGCTGTCGGTGGCCACCGACGGCGAACGGATCGACTACCGCGGCCCGGGCGGCGCGCTCGACGGCGCGCTCCTCGGCCTCGCCGGCGAGCACCAGGCGCGCAACGCCGCACTCGCGCTCGCCGCCACGTCGTTCGCGCCGGGCTTTCGCCCCGACGAGCGGGCGCGCCGCGAAGGCGTGGCGCACGCGCGGTGGCCGGGCCGCCTGGAGTGGATCGCGCCCGACCTCCTCCTCGACGCCGCCCACAACCCCGACGGCGCGGCCGCCCTCGCCCGCGCGCTCGATCGCCTCGCTCCCCTGCGCTTTACTCTCCTGTGCGGCGCGCTCGCCGACAAGGACGTGGACGGCGTGCTCGCGGCGCTGCTCCCGAAAGTCGCGCGCGCGGTCTGCACCCGCCCCGACTCGCCGCGGGCGCTCGCCGCCGAGGCGCTTGCCGCCCGCGTCCGGGCCCTCGCGCCTTCGCTGCCGGTGGTGGCGATCGACGCGCTCCACGACGCGCTGGCCGAGGCGCGGCGCACCGGACCGGTGATCGGCTGCGGGTCGATCTTCCTCGTGGGCGCCCTCCGCGCGCTTTCGACCGGCGAGCCGATCGATCCCCGGACGGTCGGCGATCCCCTGCCCATCGGGACGCCCCACTGAGGCGAGATCTCCGTCGGAGCGGCCCCCCTCCGAGAACTTGAGACTGCGGCGTGAACTGATACGATGGCTCCATGAGCCGACCTGCACTCGCCTCGATGGTGGCCGCGCTCCTGCTCGGCCCTCCGGCCGGCGCCGACTCGTCGGGCCCCCGAGCATCGCGTCCGAAGGTCGCCGCGAAGGCGGGTGACTCCGACGAGGACGCTCCGCGCCTGGTCTCCAATCCGCCGCGGGGCAAGCGCGCCGCCGCCGCCGACGCGAAGCCCGACGCGCCCTACCAGGGTGTCGCGCCCGGCGGGGCGGCGCTGCCGCCGCACGCCTCTCGTCCCGGCGCCTCGCGGCCGGCGAAGATGCTCTGGCCCGGCTTCCAGGTTCGTGACGGCGTGCCGACGGTGTTCGTCGAGCTGACCGCCCCCGTCGAGTGGAGCGTCGCCGACAGCGGCCGCGGCCTCGTCTACACGCTCAAGGACACCACCATCCCGCTGCGCAACAACACGCGCCCGCTGCGCGTCGCCGAGTTCGGCACCGACGTCGAGAGCGTGGACGTGCGGAAGGCGGGGCGGGACGTCCGGATCACCATCGCGACGAAGCGGAAGGTCGGCCACCTCGAGCGCACCGAGGAGGCGGCGGGCGGCTACAAGCTGCTGCTCGTCGAGCTGTCTCCGCATGAGTGAACGCCGCCGGGACCCGCGCTCCCTCTGGGCCCATGGAGGATCGATGAGACTTCACCTCGTGTTCGGCGTCGCCGTGCTGGGCGGCCTGGGTTGCAGCTCCGAGCCGCCCCGCAACGGGCTCCCGCCGGTCGACATCCCGTTCGACTTCGGGCTCTATCCCGACATGGCGAACCTCGACGCCGGCCCGTCGCAGGACCTCCCGCCGCCCGATCCGCTCGGTCCGACGGTGACGATCACCATGCCGCTGAACGGGGCGCTGGTGACCGGGACGCAGGTCAAGGTGCAGGCGACGGTGGCCACGCAGGCCGGCGAGGCGACGATCCTCGAGGTGGACGCGATCGGGTCGCCGCCGAACCCGCAGCTCTCGCCGCAGACGGTGCAGATGAAGCGCACCAACCAGCCCGGGCAGTGGGAGGGCACGGTCGATCTCACCTCCTACGCGACGGGCGGGATGTGGATCGACGTGAGCGCCACCGACGTCACGAACCACACGAATGCGGCCACCGTGAACGTCGTCCGCGACACCGGGCCGCTCATCACCGCAGTGATTCCCACCGGGAAGGTGGCCTACTCGGGCTCCGCGCCTCTCGAGTTCTCGGTCTCCGATCCCTTCGGCCTCGACCCGAAGAACCCGCCGCAGGCGACGGTGCAGGGCAAGGTCATCACGATCATGCCGCTCGCGGGCGCCAGCCCGGCGACGTGGGACGGCACGATCGACTTCCACTCGAACGCCTTCGCGGCCCCGCTCGCGGGGGCGCAGTCGGTGCACATCACCGCGACCAACGTCCGCAACACAACCTCGGCGATCGACGTGCCGTTCCTCGTCGACGACGACGGTCCGACGATCGCCATCACCGAACCGACGGCGGGCCAGATCGTCGGCGGCGTGATCACCATCACCGCGATCGTCGACGACCTGTCGGGGGTGGCGGGACAGTCGGTGGTGGCGGTGGTGCAGGACTTCGATCCAAAGACCCAGATGAACTTCCAGCACGTCGTGCCGCTGTCGAACGGCGGGCTGAACATGATGGCCTCGAACGTCTACTCGGGGACGTTCGACACCGGCACGCTGAACCCGCTGTTCGTCTACTCGCACATCTCGGTGCGCGCCGCCGACGTCCTGGGCAACCAGGGCAACCAGAGCGAGGAGGTCATCCTCGACCTCGTGCCGCCTTCGTTCGACCTCGACCCGCCCATCACCCGCGTACGGAAGAAGGTGATGTCCGGCAACATGATGATGCAGACGGAGTACGACTGCTCGCACGTCTTCGACCCGGTGGGCGACGACGCCGTGAACGACGGCGACGTGGCGAACCAGCTCATCTGGTTCCGCGTGCGCGCCGACGATCAGGGCAACCTGGCGAACGGTGTGGCCGAGGACTGGTTCTCGGGCGTGGATCCGGACTCGCTCGAGCTGTACGTGATCCAGGCCAGTGACGCGCCGCTCGTCGTGGACACCAACGGCGACGGCATTTGCGACGACTTCAACCCGCAGATCGCGCCGAGCACGAACGCCAACATGAACGGCCAGGCGCTGCGGCTGCCGCTGGCGGCGCTCGGCGCGGTCGGCATCCCCGACTTCACGACGGACATGGACCCGCTCTGGCACATGCCGCCGTGGCCGATCATGTGCGACCAGGTCGGCGACCCGATGCAGCTTCCGCCGATGCCGCTGTGCGACGTGACGTCCCAGACCTACGCGATCCGCAACTTGGACCAGACGGCGCCGGCGCTCTTCGCCGTGCCGCCCATCGGAGGGAACAAGGACGCGTGTGTCGGGCTCCAGGTGGACGCGCTCAACCGGCTCCCCGACGGCCCGGTGTGCGCCGCGGTCCGTGGCCGCGACAAGGCGGGCAACCAGGCGGTCTCGCGGCCGATCCGGATCTGCATCGACAAGTTCCGCACCGGCAAGGTGTGCGACATGACCAAGTACGTCGCGCACGGCGGCAAGCCCGGCGCGGGCCTCCCCGACTGCACCGGCACCGTCGACAAGGGCGTCCCGACCGGCAAGACGCCCTGCAAGCCGGTGGTCAAGCTCAACTCCACCTGCGCAAAGGACGCGGACTGCATTTTCGGCAAGTGCCTCGTCCCGCCCGGTCGCTGCGTCGCGCCCGCCTTCCCGATGCCGACCGAGCCCTACACGATCATGTAGCGCCCGCTCGCCGCTCCCTCCGGCGAGCCGTCCCCCCTCACAAGCAGCGCGAGTAGCCGCACCGGAGGCAGACCGTGCAGGCCCCCTGATGGCCAGGCGCGATCTCGGCGCCGCATTCGGGGCACGGTACGTCGGGCGCGGGCCGGCCGCCGTCGCCGCCGTACGAGAGCACCTGGTCGGCGCGGCTGCAATCCCGGTACACCGTCACGCCCTTGAGGCCGAGGCGCCAGGCGTCGCGGTAGATCGCCGCCACGTCCTCGGGCGTCGCGTCGTGGGGCAGGTTGATCGTCTTCGAGACGGAGTTGTGGACGTGGCGCTGAAACGCCGCCTGCATCGCGAGGTGCCACCGCGGCTCGACGTCGTGGGCGGTGGCGAAGAGCGCCTGCGCCGCGGGCGGTACGCCGTCGAGGTCGCGCACCGAGCCGCGCTCCGCGATCCGCTCCATCAGCGCCTCCGAGTACCAGCCTTCGCGACGCGCGCGCTCCACGAAAAGCGGGTGCACCTCGACGAGCCGCCTCCCTTCCAGCACCCGCCGCACGAACGACACGGCGTAGAGCGGCTCGATGCCGCCCGAGCAACCGGCGAGGATGCTCAGCGTCCCCGTCGGAGCGATCGTCGTGGTGGTGGCGTTGCGCAGCGGCGCGGCGCCCGGGCGGTCCCAGCGCGAGCCGGGGAAGTTGGCGAACGGCCCGCGCCGCTCGGCCAGGCGCGCCGAGGCGGCCCGCGACCGCTCCTCGATGAAGGCCATCAGCCGCTCGCCGAGCGCCACCGCGCCCTCGCTGTCGTAGGGCACGCTGAGCCGGACCAGCGCGTCGGCGAAGCCCATCACGCCGAGCCCCACCTTGCGGTTGGCGCGCGTCACCGCCTCGATCTGCGGCAGCGGGTAGTGGTTCGCGTCGACGACGTTGTCGAGGAGGTGCATCCCCACATCCACCAGCTCGCCGAGGCGGCGCCAGTCGAAGTCGCGATCGCCGACCACCTTCCCAACGTCGATCGAGGCGAGGTTGCAGGCCTCGAAGGGCAGCAGCGGCTGCTCGCCGCACGGGTTCGTCGACTCCATCGGCCCGAGCCGCGGCGTCGGGTTCCCGGCGTTGATCCGATCGATGAAGATCACCCCGGGCTCGCCCGACAGCCACGCCAGCCGCGCGATCAGCGCGAACACCCGCCGCGCGTCGAGCCGCCGCACCTCCGCCCCCGTGCGAGGGTTGACCAGCGCGTAGTCGCGCCCCTCCTCCACCGCGCGCAGGAAGTCGTCGGTGAGCGCGAGCGACACGTTGAAGTTGCGCAGCCGCGAGGGGTCGGACTTCGCCGAGGCGAACTCCAGCACGTCGGGGTGATCGACGCGCAGGATGCCCATGTTCGCGCCGCGCCGCACGCCGCCCTGGCGGATCGCGTCGGTGGCGGTGTTGAATACCTCGATGAAGGAGAGCGGGCCCGAGGCTTGGCCCTGCGTCGTGCTGACCCGATCGCCGGCGGGCCGCAGCCGTGAGAAGGAGAAGCCGGTGCCGCCACCGGTCTGCTGGATCAGCGCCGCCCACTTCACCGCGTCGAAGATCCCGTCGAGCGAGTCCTCGACGGGCAGCACGAAGCAGGCGGCGAGCTGCCCCGCCTCGCGCCCCGCGTTCATCAACGTCGGCGAGTTCGGCAGCAGTTCGAGGCTCGCCATGGCGTCGTGGAACCGCTCCTCCGCGCGCGTGGGAACGTCACCGTAGCGCGCGTCGGGGGCGGCCAGCGCGCGCGCTACCCGTCGCAGCAGCTCGGCGGGCGTCTCCACGATCGCGCCGTCGGCGTCGCGCCGCAGGTAGCGCCGCTCGAGCACGGTGATGGCGTTCGGCGTCCACGGCGTTTCCACGGTTCCTCGATCTTGGTACTGAACATCGGCGCAGTCAAGGCCCCCCCGGCGCGGGGAAAATTCGACCGCCCGCACGCAACTTCGCCGGGCGGCCGCCGATAAAAGGTTCCCGTCGCACGGCGGCGCCTCCGCGCCCCGATCGCCGAGCGGGAAAGGAGGGAGCGGATGGGGAGCGCCTTGACACCGCCCAGGGAGGCACGCGACTATAGAGGGTTTTCCACTTCTCCTTCGACCTGTCGCCGGGTCGCCCTGGTCGCCATTCTGACGCTCGCGGCCCCGGCCGTCCGAGGCGAGCCGCGCGCCGACACCGGCCCGTCGGGCGAGGATCCGGTGGCGCGGCTGATCCGGAGGGCCCTGGTCCGGGCTGGCCTCGAAGGCGACGACCGCCTCGTGGCCCGGGCGACGCGCTCGGTGCTGTGGCCGTCGCTGCGCATCGGGGCAGCCGCGCGGCGTCCGGATCGCGGCACCACAACCGATCGATGGGACGTCACGGCGGCCCTCGAGTGGCCGCTCGGGCGCACGCCGCTGGGCGAGCCGGGGCGCACCGGGCGGCAGCGCGCGGAGCGGCGCGCCGAGATCGCCGAGCGGGTGGCGGATCTGTGGCGGAGCCGACAGCAGCTCGCCACCCCGAGCGGCGACCCGCGTGTGGACGTGTTCGAGCGGCTGCGCGCCGAGGAGATCGAAGACGAGCTGGAGGCGCTGACCGGGGAGCCGCCGGCGTGCGCCGTAGGAGAGGACTGCCCATGAGGGGGCTGCTGGTGGCCGGCCTGCTGCTCGCGGCAAGCGGCGCGCGCGCCGACGAGGTGGACGATCTGCTGGCTCCGTTCGCCGCCGAGCCGTCGGTGCGCGAGCTGCAGCGCGCCGCCGCGCGCCACGCCGAGGTCCAGCCCGAGCTGGTGCGCTCGTGGCAGCGGCGCATCCGGACCGCCGCCGCGGCGCCGACCTTGCGCCTGCTCGCCGGCCGCGGCGACGCCGAGCTGCAGTCCTCGGTCGCGCTCGACGGCAGCCAGCGGCTCACCGTCGGCAACGGGGATACCTGGCGCTTCGAGGGCTCGGCGACCTGGACGCTCGATCGGCTGGTGTTCGATCGCGAGGAGCTGCACCTGTCACGCGAAGCGCAGCGCGTGGCGGCGCGGCGCGAGCAGCTCGGCACCGAGGTCGCGCAGCTCTACTACGCGCGCCGGCGGCTGCAGGTCGCCCTGCTCACCGATCCGCCCGCCAACGCGCGTGAGGCGGCGCAGGCGCGGCTCGATGTCGACGAGCTGACCGCCGTGCTCGACGGTCTCACCGACGGCGCGCTCAGTCGGCCGAGGAGGTCGAGGTGATCGGGCGCGTGGGGCGCAACCGCCCGAAGCTCCCTCCGCGCCGAGCCTCCCGACCTGCTCTCCCGTCGACGTTGTTGGTGGGCCAGCTCACCGACGGCGAATGCGCTGTTGACGCCGCGCGCGTGCTGGGGACACCATCGCCCGGCGGCGGACGCGCAAGCCCATGGACGGAGAGCCCTGCCACATCACGAGCCGGCCCAGGAGGTCCAGGTGATCGAGCGTCGGAAGGAGCCACGGTATCCCGTTGCGCTGGTGTGCGACATGCTGCACGGCGGCGTGCGGCTGCTCTCGCGCACGCGCGACCTCTCGCGCGGCGGGATCTCGGTCGAGGCCAAGCAGGCGCTCCAGGTGTCGGACGTGGTGGAGCTGGCGCTGGTGCTGGTCTTCTCCGACGGGCGATCCGAGCCGCTGCGCCTGAAGGGCGTGGTCGTCTGGTGCACGCCGATCCCCGGCGGCTTCCAGATCGGCGCCAAGTTCGCGCCGCTCACCGCGCAGCAGCGTGCCTTCATCGAAGTGTTCCTCAAGTTCCTCGACGGCGCGGTTGCCCCCCCCACCGGCGGATCGACCAGGAGAGACTCGTGACGACGACCCCCGAACACCGCATGGCCGCACGCGTGCCCGTGCGCCTCAGCGCCGACGTGCGCGTCGGAGGACAGAGCATCCCCGCTCGGACCCGCAACCTCTCCGCCGGCGGCGTGTGTCTCGAGGGCGACCTCATGCTCCCCGAGGGCGAGCCGGTGGTCGTCTCGATGTACCTCGTCGTCGACGACGTCGAGGACGCCACGCGGCCCGAGCTGGAGGTGGCCGGGCGCGTCGCGTGGGTGACTCCGGAGGACGACGAGCAGTGGATCCTCGGCGTGCGCTTCGAGCGGCTCTCGCCGCAGCAGGCAGCGGGGCTGACGAGGTTCCTCCAGGTGATGGGGCTCGCCTAGGCGCGCCTACGCGCGATCACCCGGCCAGGATGGCGTCCGCGACGCGGAGTCCGTCGATCGCCGCGCTGACGATCCCGCCCGCGTAGCCCGCGCCCTCGCCGGCGGGGTAGAGCCCGCGGTGGCTCGGCGACTGGAGCGAGCCGGCCTCGCGCTCGACGCGCACCGGCGCGCTGGTGCGGGTCTCCACGCCGACGAGCTGCGCGTCGGCGCCGGCGAAGCCGGGGAGGGTGCGCCCGAAGCGCGCGAGGGCCTGGCGGAGCGCCGCGGCGACGAAGCCGGGGAGCAGCCGATCGACGCGGCCGCCGACGACGCCCGGGCGGTAGCTGGAGCGCAGCGGCTCCTCCGTCGGGCGGCCATCCAGGAAATCCGTCACGCGCTGGGCGGGCGCCACGAAGCCGCCCCCGCCGGCGGCGAACGCGCGCCGCTCGATCGCGCGCTGGAACTCCACGCCCGCGAGCGGCCCGTCGCCGCCGAAGTCGCGAGGGTCCACCGTCACGACCAGCGCGCTGTCGGCGAATGGCGAGTCGCGCCGGCTGAGCGACATTCCGTTCACGCAGAGCCCGTCCGCCTCGGTGGCGGCGGCGACGATCCAGCCCCCCGGGCACATGCAGAAGCTGTAGACGCCGCGCTCGCCCTCGCCGCTCGGTGAGACCGTCGCGGCGATCTGATAGAACGCGGGCGGCAGGCGCGAGTGGCCCGCGGCGCGCCCGTACTGCAGGCGATCGATCAGCGGCTGCGGGTGCTCGACGCGCGCACCGACGGCGAACGACTTCGGCGCGAGCGCGACGCCGCGGCGGTGGAGCAGCTCGTAGACCGGCCGCGCGCTGTGGCCGACGGCGAGCACCACCGCGTCGGCGGGCAGCTCGGCGCCCGAGCGCAGCCGCACCGCCGCGACGCGATCGCCGGCGACAGCCAGATCGATCATCGGATCGCAGAAGCGGTACTCGACGCCGCGCTCGGCGAGGGCGGCGCGCAGCGCGAGGAGGATCTTCGGCAGGCGGTTCGAGCCGATGTGCGGGCGCGCGTCCACGGCGATCGACGGATCCGCGCCGTGCTCGACGAGCACCCGCAGCACCTCGTCCACCGCCGCGCGGTCCTTCGAGCGCGTGTAGAGCTTGCCGTCGGAGAAGGTGCCGGCGCCGCCCTCGCCGAAGCAGTAGTTCGAGTCGGGGTCGAGCTGCCCACGGGCGACGAGCGACTTGAGGTCGTGGCGCCGCGGCTGCACCGGCTTGCCCCGCTCCACCACCGTCACGGCGATCCCGGCCTGCGCCAGCCGCAGGGCGGCGAAGGTGCCCGCGGGGCCGCTGCCGACGATCACCACGCGCAGCGGACGCCCGGCGCGTCGCGGCGGTGGCAGGCCACCGGTCGGCGGCTGGACAGGCTCGCCGGGGCGGCGGATCGCGACGCGCAGCCGCCATCCGATGGGGTGTCCCTTGCGCGCGTCGAGCGAGCGGCGCTCGACGGTGAGCGCCTCGATCTCGCCGAGCGGGATCGCCGCCGTCCTCGCTGCCAGCGCGGGCAGCGCCGCCTCGTCCTCGTCGAGCGGCAGGAACAGATCGAGATGCAGCACGGCGCGAGCATAGCCGGTCGGCGCCGGCGTCGCCTGCGTAACCGGGTTCGCACCGCGCGACCGGCGCTACACTCGCAGGATCGCGGACGGTCGGACCAATCATGCGCAACATAGCGAAATCTGGCTATTTCTGCGCTCCTGTAGTGGTGGCACGGGTACTGCAGTCCGGTCGCCACACGCCGGCAGCGTTGGCAGACCCCGCCGGTGCACGAGGTTCCTCGGAGGAGGGTTCATGGCGCAGCTCAACGAGCGGGAGCAGAGCATCGGAAGCGGGCCCCGCGACCGCGAACGAGCGGTCCGCGTGTTCGCCCGATCGATCCACCGCGAGCTCAAGGCCAACGGCTACGACGCGCGCCAGATGGTCGCGCTGGCCACCGAGCTGATCGGCCTCGTCACGGCCGAGATGCGCGCCGACGAGGCGCGCTAGGTCGTCCCGACCTCGCGGCGGCCTGGCAGCCGCCGCGCTGATCCCGCCGGCGCGCGCAGCGCCGGCGGTCCCCCACCCACCAACCTACGCGCCTCGGCGAGTCGCCCACCCCGATCCGCGGGTAGCGCCGTGACCACCGCG
>JAJXSP010000186.1 GCA_021784515.1 Myxococcales bacterium
CGGCGAGCGCGATGCCGGGGAAGAGGTGGCCGCCGGTGCCGCCGCCGGCGATCACGACGCGCATCAGGCGCTCCCTTCCTCGCGCGGCGTCAGGTCGCGCAGGGTGATCTCCGGGCCGCCCGACGTCCCCTCCCGCTCGCGGAGCGTGATGTCGGCGGGAACGATCTCGCTTCCATTGAAGATACGATCTCCCGCTGTCGTCAGCGACGGCGGGGCGGGCTGGTCGTCGGTGACGATCACCACGCGCCGGCCGCCGCCGCGGAGCCGCCGGTTCGCCTTGCCGCCGCTCACCAGCCGCCGCCACAGCGACGGAAAGGCGCGCGGGATCGGCTCGGGCGCGCCGCGGGAGATGTTGAGCAGGATGCCGGCGGCGAAGAGGTCCACCACCAGCGTCGAGCCGCCGAACGAGACGAACGGCAGCGGCAACCCCTTGGTCGGCAGGGCGCCCAGCACCACGCCGAGGTTGACCGCCGCCTGCAGCGCGATCACCGCGGTGATGCCGAAAGCGAGGTAGCAGCCGAAGGCGTCGCGCGCGCGGAAGGCCGCCCGCGCCCCGCGCCACACCAGCAGCACGAACGTTGCTGCAATGCACAACAGCCCCACCAGCCCCAGCTCCTCGCCGACGATCGCCAGGATGTAGTCGGTGTGCGCCTCGGGCAGGAAGAACAGCTTCTGCTTGCCGTCGCCGAGGCCGAGCCCGAACAGCCCGCCCGAGCCGATGGAGATCAGCGACTCGGTGATCTGGTAGCCGACGTCGTAGCGGTAGGGCCACGGGTCGATGTAGGCGAGGATCCGGCGGAGGCGCCACGGCGTGCCGACGATCGCCTGGTAGACGATCGGCGCGGCGCCGAGGAAGGCGAGCACGAGGTAGCTCACCTTGGCGCCGGCGACGAAGAGCAGCATCAGCGTGGTGAGGCCGAGGATCACCGCGGTGCCGAGGTCGGGCTGCTTGAGGAGGAGCAGCATCATCAGCCCGGCGACCGCCATGTGCGGCACGAAGCCGACGGCGAACGACTTCACCTTCTGCGCCGACATCTTCTGCGCCAGCGATCGCGCGAGGTAGATCACCAGCGACAGCTTCGCCAGCTCGGCGGGCTGGAACGACAGCGGCCCGAGGTGGAACCAGCGACGGGCGCCGTTGATCCGCGCGCCGAAGAGCAGCACCGCGACGAGCAGCGCGATGGTGACGCCGAGGAGCGGGTAGGCCTGCTTGCGCCAGCCGCCGTAGTCGCGGCGCGCAGCATAGTGCATTGCAGCAAGGCCGAGCGCGGCGTAGGCGAGGTCGCGCTTCAAGAAGTAGTCCGCGGCGCCGAACTTCTGCTGCGCGTAGACCGCCGAGGCCGAGTAGACCATCACGATCCCGAAGCCGAGCAGGCCGAGCAGCGCGGCGAAGAGGACGAGGTCGATCGGGTAGGGCCCGGCGGCGGGCGTTTGCTGCATTGCAGCATCTGGATCGCGCGCGGGCGGTCCTCCCGGCGAGAAGGGCGGGAGCGGGATCGTCGAGTCGGCGGCGACGGGCGGGATCATGTCGGGCCTCGCGTGCCCATGGTCCGACGGGAAACCCGCCCTGTCGACTTTTTCACCGCACCCTACCCGAGCGCTCCCACAGCCTCGCGGAAGGCGCGCCCGCGGTGGGTGTAGTCCTTGAACATGTCGTACGACGAGCAGGCCGGCGAGAGCACCACCGCGTCACCGTCGGAGGCGAGGTCGGCGGCCGCGCGCACTGCCTCCGGCATCGAGGCCGCGCGGTGCACCGGCGCCACGCCCTCGACCGCGGCGGCGATCCTCTCGGCCGCCTCGCCGATCACCACCACCGCGCGGGCGTGGTTGCGGGCGAGCGCCTCGCGGAGCGGCTGGTAGCTGCCGCCCTTGTCGCGCCCGCCGGCGATGAGGATGAACGGGCTCGGGAAGCCGTCGATCGAGGCGACGACGGCGGCGACGTTGGTGCCCTTCGAGTCATCGTAGAAGCGCACGCCGTGCCGCTCGCCGACGAGCTGCATCCGGTGCGGCAGGGGCTGGAAGCCGCGCGCCCCGGCGCGCACGTGGTCGGAAGTGCACAGGCCCGCGCCGCGCATCGCGAGGTAGGCGGCGAGCGCGTTGCCGAGGTTGTGGCGCCCGACGATGTGGAGGTCGGCGATCGGGTAGCGCTCCTCGGTGACGCCGCCCGGTCCGGAGAGGCGCAGCACGAGGAACGCGCCGTCGACGAAGCCGCCCACGTCCATCTCCACCACCCCGTCGCCCACCGCCTGCGAGTAGCGGTGCTTGGGCCGCCCGGTCGTCGAGTAGGTGAGCAGCGGGAGCCAGCCGCCGACGTGGCGCCGGTAGGCCTCCAGGCAGCCGGGGTCGTCCTCGTTCATCACGAACACGTCGCCGGCGCCGAGGTTCTTCATCACCCGCATCTTCGCGTCGGCGTAGGCGGTCATCGTCGGGTAGCGGTCGAGGTGGTCGGGCGTGACGTTGAGGAGCACCGCGGCCCGCGGGTGCATCGCCTCGAGCGTCTCGAGCTGGAACGACGACAGCTCGCACACCACCACGCCTTGCTGCGTCGCAGCATCGGTGCCCACCGCCTCGGAGAGCGGCGTGCCGAGGTTGCCGCCGACGAAGGTCGGGCGCCCCGAAGCGCGGGCGATCTCGCCGCACAGCGACGTGACGGTGGACTTGCCGTTGGTGCCGGTGATGGCGACCAGCGGCGCCTTGATGAAGCGCGCGGCCAGCTCGGCCTCGCCGGTGATCGCCACGCCGTGCTGCTTCGCAGCAACCATCTCCGCGATGGTCGGCGGCACCCCCGGCGACAGCACGATCAGGTCGGCGCCGGTGAAGCTCGGCGCGCGGTGGCCGGACAGCTCCAGCCGCACGTTCGGCAGCGCCTTGCCGATGTCGCCGAGGTCCGCCTCGCTCCGCGCGTCGGTGAGCGTGACGCTCGCGCCGCGCGCCGCGCACAGCCTGGCCGCCGCGATCCCCGATCGCCCCGCCCCCACGACGAGCACCTTCCGTCCGTCGAGCATCATCAGCGCACCTCGAGCGTCGCGAGCGCGAGCAGCGCGAGGGCGAAGGCGATGATCCAGAAGCGGCCGATCACGGGGGGACCTTCCCGTCCCCCCTCGTCGGGCAAAGCCCGACGAGCCTCCCCCCACCGCGCGCCACCCGCACGGGTTCGAATCGCCGTCTGGGTTGCCGTATCCATCAGCGCACCTTGAGCGTCGCGAGCGCGAGCAGCGCGAGGGCGAAGGCGATGATCCAGAAGCGCACCGTGACCTTGGTCTCCGCCCAGCCCTTCTTCTCGAAGTGGTGGTGGATCGGCGTCATCAGGAAGATGCGCTTGCCGCCGGTGTACTTGAAGTACGCGACCTGCATGATCACGGAGAGCGCCTCCATCACGAACACGCCGCCGAGCACGAACAGCGTGAACTCGTTCTTGGTGGCGACGGCGAGCATCCCGAGCGCGCCGCCGAGGGAGAGCGAGCCCACGTCGCCCATGAAAACCTGCGCCGGGTGGGCGTTGTACCAGAGGAAGCCGACGCCGGCGCCGACCATCGCGCCGCAGAACACCGCCAACTCGCCGGAGCCGGCGATGAAGGGGATCTTCAGGTACTCGGCGACGTTGAAGCCCTTGATCACCGTGCCGGCGCTGTAGGTGAGGATGAGGAAGGTGGCCGCGGCGATGATCACCGGGCCGATGGCGAGGCCGTCGAGCCCGTCGGTGAGGTTGACCGCGTTCGAAGTTCCGGAGACGACGATCATCCCGAGCACGACGTAGAGCGCGAACGACGTCCAGGCGCCCCAGCCGAGCGTGATGGGGTGCTTGTAGAAGTCGACGAGCGGCAGGGCGATGCGGTAGCGGATGTCGTCCTCGTAGGAGTGCGTGCCGAAGAGGTAGGCGCAGGCGGCGAAGGCGATGAGGAGCTGCGCCGCGAACTTCAGGCGGCCGGGAAGCCCCTTCTTCGAGCGCGTGAGCTTGAGGTAGTCGTCGAGGAAGCCGACCGCGCCGTAGCCGACGGTGACGAGCAGCGTCACCCACACGAAGCGGTTCTCGAGGTCGCACCACAGGAGCGTGCCGGAGGCGATCGCAAAGAGGATGAGCGAGCCGCCCATCGTCGGCGTGCCGGCCTTCTTCTTGTGCGTGGCCGGGCCGTCGTCGCGCACCTTCTCGCCGATCTGGAGGCGCTGCAGGCGGCGGATGAACCAGGGCCCCATGAGCAGCCCGATGAGCAGCGCCGTCAGCATCCCGAGCAGGGTGCGCGTCGAGACGTAGCGCAGGACGTTCAGGAAGCGCAGCGGCGCGAAGCGGTGGAGCGGGTAGAGCAGGTGGTAGAGCATCAGGGCGCCTCCCGCCCGGCGATGTGCTGCGCCGCAGCAAAGGTGGCCCGCAGCGCCTCGACCACGCGCTCGAGCTTCATGCCGCGTGAGCCCTTCACCAGCACCACGTCGCCCGCGGCGGCCACGCGCGCCGCCTCGGCAGCCGCCTCGTCGGTGGTCGCGGCGTGGCGGACGCGCTCCGGGTCCATCCCGGCCTGGAGCGCGCCTTCGGCGGTCTGCCGCGCCCGTGCCCCCACCGTGACCAGGAGGTCGAGGCCGAGCCGGGCCGCACGCTCGCCGATGCTGCGATGCAGCACGTCCTCGTCGGCGCCCAGCTCGAGCATGTCGCCCAGCACCGCGATGGCGCGACCCCCGCCCTTCACCGCGGCCAGCGCGTCGAGCGCGGCGCCGGTGGAGAGCGGGCTGGCGTTGTAGCAGTCGTCGAACACCTTCACGCCGCCCGCGTCGATCATCGACGAGCGGTGCTTCTCCGGACGCGCGGCGCGAAGGCCGCGGGCGATCGCCTCGGGCGAGGCGGCCGAGCCGAGCGCGGCGAGGGCGGCCCCGGCGGCGGCGGCGGCGTTGCCGGCGTGGTGGCGGCCGATCGCCGCGAGGCGGGTGGAGATGCGCGCGCCGTCGGGCAAGCGCAGCGCCGCCTCGGTGCCCTCGACGTGCGCTCGCGCCGACACCACGCGCACCTCGACGCCGGCGCGCTCGCCGAACCGGATCCGGCGCACGGCCGGCGAGGCGGCGGCCTGGGCGGCGATCCGCTCGTCGCCGTCGGGGTAGACGGCGGCGCCGGCCGGACCGAGCGCCGCGAACAGCTCGCCCTTGGCGCGCGCCACCTCGTCGAGCGAGCCGAGCGTCTCGAGGTGCACCGGGCCGACGTTGACGATCACCCCCACGTCGGGGCGCGCCAGGTCGGCGAGGTACGCGATCTCCCCGCGCGCCGACATCCCCATCTCGATCACCGCGAAGCGGTGCGCGGGGGTCAGCTTGAGCAGCGTCAGCGGCAGCCCGAGGTGGTTGTTGAAGTTGCCCTCGGTCTTGTGCACCGCAGCATCGCCGGCGTGGGCGGCGAGGATGGCGGCGATCATCTCCTTGGTGGTGGTCTTGCCGTTCGAGCCGGTCACGCCCACCACGCGCAGCGACCGCAGCCGCGCCCGGTGCTCGCGGGCGAGGCGGCCGAGCGCCTTCACCGTGTCGTCCACCTCGACGATCGAGGCGTCCTCGGGATAGATGGTCTGCTCACCCGCGCGGCCGCGCTCGAGCACCAGGCAGCGCGCGCCCGAGAGGTAGGCCTGCGAGGCGAAGCGGTGGCCGTCGTGGGTGTCGCCGCGGATGGCGAACCACGCGCCGCCCTTGGGCACGGCGCGGCCGTCGATCGCCACGCCGGTAAAGCGGGTCGCGCCCGTGCGCCACACCGTCCCGCCGGTGGCGGCGACGAGGAAGTCGAGGTCGAGGGGAGCGCTCACGGCGTGACACTCTGACGGGCGCCGGCCCGCCGCGCCAGCGCCTCGCTCGCCACGGCGCGATCGTCGAAGGGGTGCTTCGTCTTCCCGATGACCTGGTAGTCCTCGTGGCCCTTGCCGGCGATGAGGAGGACGTCCCCCTGCTGCATTGCAGCAACGGCGGCGTCGATCGCCGCGCGGCGGTCGGCGTCGACGTAGTAGCCGCGCTTCGCGGTGGCCAGCGCGTCCGCCGTGAGCGCGGGCGGACCGACCTCGGCCACCCCGACGAGGATCTGCTCGATGATCGCGCCCGGCTCCTCGGTGCGCGGGTTGTCCGAGGTGACGATGGCGAGGTCGGCGTCGCGGGCGACGGCGCGACCCATCTTGGGCCGCTTGCTGCGATCGCGATCGCCGCCGCAACCGAACACGCACAGCAGCCTCCCGGCGGTGAGCGGCCGCAGCGCGGCGATCACGTTCTCGAGCGCGTCGTGGGTGTGCGCGTAGTCCACCAGCACCGCGAGGCCGAGCGCGTTTTGCACCTTCTCCACGCGCCCGGGGACGCCGGAGAGCTCGGCGATGCCGCGCTCGACGGCGGCCACCGCCAGCCCGAGCGACTCGGCGACGCCCGCGGCGACGAGGATGTTGGCGAGGTTGTAGCGCCCGATCAGCGACGAGCGCACCTTCACCGGGCCCATGGGCGAGGCCAGCTCGGCCGCGATGCCGTCGATGGTGCAGCTCGAGGAGAGCGGGAAGAGGTCGGCGCCCTCGCGCACCAGCGACACCAGCATCCGCTCGCCGACCACCGACTGCGCCATGCGCTTGCCGTACGGCCCGTCGAGGAAGATCACGCCGACGCCGTCGGGCTGCCGCAGGTTGCGCACCAGCGTGGTCTTGGCGCGGAAGTACTCCTCCATCGACGAGTGGAAGTCGAGGTGGTCCTGGGTGAGGTTGGTGAAGGCGCCGACGCGGAACTGGATCCCCTCGAGGCGATCGAGCGCGAGCGCGTGCGACGAGGTCTCCATCACCACGTGCGTGCAGCCCGCCGCCTTCATCTCGCCGAGCAGCTTGTGGAGCTGCAGCGCCGTCGGGGTGGTGAAGGGCGCGGCGAAGGTCTTGCCCGCGTAGCGGTAGTTCACCGTGCCGATGACGCCGGGGCGGTAGCCGGCGGCGCGGAGGATCGACTCCATTAGAAAGGTGGTGGTGGTCTTGCCGTTGGTGCCGGTGATGCCGACCATCCGCATCGAGCGCGACGGATCGCCGAAGCGACGGGAGGCGATGCGCGCGAGGGCCCGGCGCGCCGAGTCGACGCGCACGCGCGTGCCGGGGAACTCGCTCGCCGGCACGTCGCGCTCGACGATCGCCGCCACGGCGCCGCGCTTCGCGACGTCCGCGAGGAAGGCGTGGCCGTCGGCGCTGGCGGCGGTGGCGCCCGGCATGGCGACGAACAGGTCGCCCGGCTCGACGGCGCGCGAGTCGTCGCGCACCTCGGCGATCTCCACGTCGAGCGGGCCGGTAGCCTCGTCGATCGCCACCTCGCGCAGCAGGTCCTTGAGCTTCATCGGCTCACCGTGTCGGTCATTGGTGCAAGTCCTGGTTCTCCCGGTCCGTCGAGGGGTGGCGTGAAAACGTGTCGGCGCGGCCACGCCGAATGCGTCAAGGCCGATTCATCCCGGCGGCGCCAGCGAGACGTGGCAGCGCGCCCCCTCGCGCGCCCGGCCGGGCGGCGGCACCTGGCCCACCACGCGCCCGGACCCGCTCACTTCGACGGGCAGGTGCGCGCGCCGCGCCGCCTCGAGCAGCTCGCCCATCGACAGGCCGGTGAAGTCGGGGATCTCCAACGCGTCGCCCTCCTCGTCGCTCGCCGCGAGGTAGCCGTCGGCGGCCGCGTCGCCCTCGTCGTCCGCCGGAGCCTCCGCCTCGACGGCGGGCGCGGCCGGGGCGGCCGGCTTCGCCGCTTGCTGCGTTGCAGCAGGGGCCGGCTTGCCGCCCTCGGCGACCGCGTCGGCCGTCGGTGGCACGCCGAGGTAGCGGAGCGCGTCCCGCATCACCTCCTGCCAGATCGGGCCGGCCACCGCGCCGCCGTAGTGCGTCCCCGACGGCTCGTCCACCATCACCAGGATCACCAGCCGCGGATCGTCGAGCGGCGCGAAGCCGACGAACGACGAGGCCCACTTGTCCGTCGAGTAGTGGCGCGTGAGCGGGTCCACCTTCTGCGCGGTGCCGGTCTTGCCGGCCGCCGGGTAGCCGGCGATGGCGAGCTTCTCGCCGGTGCCGCCCTTGTCGACGACGGCGTGGAGCATCATGCGCATCGTCGCCGCGGTCTTGTCGTCGTAGACGCGCCGCCCCTCGGGCTTCGCCTCGGCGACGGTGCGGCCCGCCTCGTCGAGCACGCGGCGCACGACGTGCGGCTTCCACAGCGTGCCGCCGTTGGCGATCGCCGCGTAGCCGGAGGCGACCTGCAGCGGCGTGGCGGTGACGCCCTGCCCGAAGGAGATCGTCGCCAGCTCGACCTCGCCCCACTTCTTCGCCGGCCGCAGCACGCCGCCGCGCTCGCCGGGAAGATCGATCCCGAGCGGCGCGCCGAAGCCGAGCCGCCGCAGCATCCCCTCCACGCGCTCCTTGCCCGTACGGCGCGCGATCTTGGCGGCGCAGATGTTCGACGACTGGGCGAGCACCTCGATCGTCGTCGCGTTGCCGATGTGCTCGGCGTCGTGGATCACCGCCGGCCCGATCGCGTAGCGGCCGTTCTCGCAGAACCACTTGTCCTCGGGCTTGACCACCCCCGCCTCGATCGCCGCCGAGATGGAGAAGGTCTTCATCGTCGAGCCGGGCTCGTACGGGTCGGTCACCACGCGGTTGCGCGAGCCCTTCGGCGCGCTGTTCGGATCGTTCGGGTTCAGCGTCGGCACCGAGGCCATCGCCAGCACCTCGCCGCTCTTCGGATCGAGCGCCACCGCGACGCCCGCCTTGGCGTGGTTCTTCTCCACGCCGTCGGAGAGCGCCTTCTCGAGGCGGTACTGGATGAACTTGTCGACGGTGGTGACGAGGTCGTGGCCGGCCTGCGAGGGCGCCTCGGCGATCCCGCCCGGGAGCACCTCGCGGCCGAAGGCGTCGCGCAGGCCGGCGATCTCGGCCGGGGCGCCGCGCAGCTCCTTGTCCCAGCCAAGCTCGATCCCTTCGAGGCCGCGCCCGTCGAGGCCGGCCCATCCGAGCAGCGGTCCGCCGAGGCTGCGGTTGGGGTAGTAGCGGCGCGGCTCGCGCGTGAGGTAGACGCCGGTGAGGTTGAGCGCGCGCACCGCCTTGGCCTCCTCGGGCTGCACGTGGCGCTTCACCCAGGCGAAGTAGCGCTTGCTGGCGAGCGGCTTGTCCAGCTCGCGGCGGTCCTCGTGCAGCGCCGCGGCGAGCGCGCGGGCGGTCTCGTCGAGGGCGGCGGGACCGAGGGCGGCGATCTGGCGCGCGTTGACGTACACCGAGTCCACCTCGGCGGAGGCGGCCAGCTCGGCGCCGTTGCGGTCGAGGATCCGCCCGCGCCGCGAGGGAAGCTCGATCTCCTTCAAATACTGGTCTTCCGCCAGATCCTTCAGTTTCTTCGCTTCCTGCACCTGCAGCACGTAGGCCTTCTGCCCGAGCACGCCGAACATCCCCGCGAAGGCGACCGCGGCGACGATCAGGCGCACCCGCACCCAGCGCCGCTGCGCTCCCCAGGCGCCGGCGCTCTCGAGGGGGGCGGCGCGGCGGGGCGACGCGGCGTTCAAGGCTTCACCCCCGCGCGCAGGACGCGGATCGCCGCCGGGTCCGGCGTGGCCATGTGCAGCTCCTCGCGCGCGCGCCGCTCGATCACCGCCGGGTCCTTCCGCGTCTCCAGCTCGAGGCGCAGCTTCTGGTTCTGCTCGGACAGCTCGTGGCGCGTCTTCGTCTCGCGGGCGATCGCGTAGCCGGCCTGAATCACCTGCAGGCGCACCCACACGTGGATCAGCGCCACCATCACCGCCGAGGCGACCGTGACGACCACGTAAAAGCCGCCTCGACCACTTCGAGGGCCTTCGGTCCCCCCGTCCTTCGGCGGGGCCCCAGCGCGCGCCGGGAGGGTGGGCAGCCTCATCGCCGCACCGCCGCGCGCAGCTTCGCCGACCGTGAACGCGGGTTGGCGCGCACCTCGTCCTCCGACGGCGTGATCGGCTTGCGCGTGAGCAGCTCGACCTCGGGATCGGGGCGGATCCCCATCGCGCGCGCCACGTCCTCGGGCACGCCGGGGTGGCGCGAGAGGTCGCGCAGCCGATCCTTCACCATGCCGTCCTCGAGCGAGTGGAAGGCGATCACCACGATCCGGCCGCCGGCGCGCAGGCACGACGGGAAGTCCGCGAGGAAGCGCTGGACCTCGCCCAGCTCGTCGTTCACCGCGATGCGCAGCGCCTGGAAGGTCTTCGTCGCCGGGTCGGTCTTGCGCGAGGCGCGCTCGCGGGCGGGCAGCGCCTCGGCGACCACCGCGGCGAGATCGGTCGTGGTGGCGATCTCCCCCAGCCGCTCCTTGATCGCGCGAGCGATCTTGCGGCCGTAGCGCTCGTCGCCCCAGCGCACCAGGATCGCGCCCAGCTCCTCGGCGGTGACCCGGCAGAGCAGCTCGCCGGCCGTCTCGCCGTGCGTCGGGTCCATCCGCATGTCGAGCGGGCCGGGGCGGGAGAAGGAGAAGCCGCGCTCGCCGCGATCGACCTGCGGCGACGAGATCCCGAGGTCGAGCAGGAAGCCGTCGACGGGAGGGGGCTTGCCCCCGCCTGAGAATTGGGGGTGGGCGCCCAGCTCTTCGAGGATCGCGCGCACGTCGCCGAAGCGGCCGTGGACGAGGGTGGCGCGGTCGCCGAAGCGCGCGAGGCGGGCGCGCGCCGCGGCGAGGGCGTCGGGATCGCGGTCGATCCCGATCAGCCGCCCATCGGGGGCGCTCGCGTCGAGGATCCGCTCGGCGTGGCCGCC
>JAJXSP010000187.1 GCA_021784515.1 Myxococcales bacterium
CGAGGTACAGCTGCGAGCTGACCGACACCGGGGCCCCCGTCGGATCGGTCGTGCCGACGGAGAACTGCGTGTACACCAGCTCGGGGGCGAGCAGCAGCCGCCCGTGGCGGTCGGGAGTGATCGCGATCCCGAGCGCCAGCGACACCGCCAGCATCGGCTGCCCGGGAGAGGCGAGCGAGTCCGCCTGGCCCGTCAGGCTGAACGCGGCGCCGGCGCGGGCGTCGAGCGAAATCCGGCCCGGCGTGTGGTCCGGCTGGTCGGCACGGGCGGCCGAAGGCGCGAGCAGGAGCGCGAAGACGAGCGCAGGCCACCGGCGGAAGCCCGGACTGGCCGGGAGGCGGCGGGCCGAGGTCGCGCCGCGAAAGGTCGCCGTCATTGAATCTCCCAAAGATGGACAGGCCGCTGCTTCCACCCGGCGAAGGTGGCGAAGGCGTGGATCGCCGAATCGAAGGTCTCGGTGATTTGCCGGCTCGGATTTCCGTTCCAGTGCGATCGGATTGTTGGGCTGATTGAAATCGACGCCCGGCGCACGGGCGAGGGAACCCTACACTGGACGTTCGCGGCGACGCAACGGACATTTTTTCCGATCGGTGCGGGGGACGCTTTCGTCGCTGACGGGGACCGGATCGCGGCTCGCAGGGAAAGCGCACGCGGGGGTTGCGAATCGGTGAAACAACGGGGGACGGCCGAGCATCGTTCTGGGGTCGTGTTCCGTGATGACGAACGACTCCCCGGTTGCTTCAGCCCGTTCGGGAGCGGGTCGAATGATCCGGATTCGGAAGGGCGCCCGCGCCCCGGGCCGACGGCGTGCGGGATCCCCGCCGCGCTGTCGCCCGGCGTCATCACTCGCCGAATCGCGGCGGCCATACAAACAAAGGAGACGCCCGCTGTCCGTGTGGCTGCCAGGCCTCGTCCCCACCCGCCGCCGCAGTTTGTGCGGTGCAGCAAGATTCGTCGGCGAGCGCGCTGTCGCGGTGCGGCACGGCGCGGCACCGTCGGCGCCCTCACGTCTTTATAGTGGACAGCCGACCGACGGAAATGCTAGCGGATCCCGGTTGGCCAGGTCCCTCGCCGGGGAACAGGAGCTATCGAATGGAGCGGAGGTCGTTGCGACTACTTGTCGTGTGGGCTTCGTTCGCTCTCGCCGCGTGCGAGGACGGACCGAACCAGCCGTTCAATCCCTCACCACCGAACGCGGGGGACAACTGGAACAACGGCCACACGCCGCCATCCGTCGATGACGCGGGGCAGCCCTACCAGAACACGGTGGGCGGGACCAACAAGCAGGAGATCTGCACCGGCGACAAGAAGGCGATGGTCTGGGCCAACATGGTCCTCCAGCCGATCGTCCCGCCGACCACGGCGGCCGGCATCGACATGACCGGCGGCCCGACGTGGAAGGGCATCACGATCGAGCAGGCCGAGAAGATCAACTGCCAGTCCGACAGCCTCGGCGACTATTTCGGGGACGGGAACCTGACCAACTCCTGGGGTGACAACCAGGAGGTGGTCGTCGAGTACCGCGTCACCGACCACAAGGTCCTCTTCATGACCCTGCTCCAAGGCTACATGGGCACGATGGCCTTCACCAGCCCCGACGGCAAGCACCAGTACACCATCCAGATCGCCTCCCAGGTTTCCAAGGACGGGCGGCCGTTCACGCTCGATTGGACCGGCAACAACGGCAAGAATTTCATCCCCCAGGCCGACGAGCTCTACCGCGGCCTGATGCACACCTACGCGCCCGGCCTGCCGCTGGATCAGAACAGCACCTGCTTTGACAGCGGCCGCTGCATCAAGGGTGATTTCGGCGACGTGGCCTATCTCTACATCCCGGCGCTCGGCTGGGGCTTCTGGATCGACAACCAGCACGCCCAGCAGCCGGTCCCGTCGGTGCCCACCCGCCTCGACGTCTACCTCACCAAGATCATGCCCTACGCCTTCGCCACGCCGGACGTCCGCATGGACGCGGTGGGCCCCGTCGCGGCGGCGGGCAAGCTCGGCACCTCCGCCCAGCCGTGCACGCTCCAGCTCGGCCTTTCGTACTCCGACTTCCTCACCACCTGCGTGCAGGTGGACGGCGACGCGCAGAAGAACCAGGACGAGCTGAACAAGCTCCTGGGCGGCATGTCGCACGACACCCAGACCTGGCACTTCGACGTCTCCGGCATCGACGTCGACTACATCTCCGCGTCGCTGAAGGACGACGACGTGATCCACGACGTGGATCTCCCGACGAAGACCGACATCGCGCAGGACCTCTACATGGACCAGGGGACGCTCGGCGCGATCGCCAATGACTACGACAAGAACGGAAAAAAAGACCTCCACGGCGCCGGCGCGGTCTACAAGGAATACCTCCGCCAGGCGCGCACGGACCTGCTCGCCGAGGCGGGGGTCCCCGACGGCGACACCTCGAAGTGCCTGTTCCCGGTGCCGCCGCCGAAGGGCTTCGACCCGCAGGCATTCTTGAAAAATCTGCCGCCCTACTGCACCGGCCTCGAGGGCATGATCACCGCCGCGCCTCCGACGGCCCCCGGTGACCCGAACAACATCGGAATGGCCGCCGTGGCGATCAGCCCCGCCTACAGCATCGGCCTCAAGTTCGGCCACCTGGTGGGGACCTTCTGCGCCGACGCCAACGGCGATTTGAATACCGGGTACCGGTACTGCGCGCCGCCCTATGGCGCCAGCGGCGACATCCTCTCCACGTCCTATTCGCAGGTCCTCAACATCTTCGCCCACGGCAAGGTCGCCAACCTGCCGCCCGACGTGCAAGACAACCGCTTCTTCTTCAAGGCATACGCCACCGCACTCACCAAGTACTTCACGGTCGGCGGCGTGGATCCTGTGCCCGACCTCTCGAAGATCGTCTTGAACCCCGACAACCAGTTCTTCGACTCGCAGGGCGCCGGGCAGTTCGAGATCTACGAATTCGTCGACCGTCGCTTCGCCACGAAGGTGCAAGCGCCGCTCGACTTCCAGATGGTCGTGGACGTCAAGAACGGCATCTTCAACAGCTATGACTTCACCCGCGGCCTGCTGCGCGGCGAGAGCGCCATCTACCAGGCGATGCTCGAGAACCCGAACGACGGGATCGGGCAGGAGGAGAGCGCGCTGCTGACGAACGTCGTCGGCAGCCCGGTGCTCGCCAGCGGCTGGACGGCTTCTTCGACGGCGAAGCTCAACATGCCCTGCAAGGTCGATGCGGATTGCACCGGAGCCTACTGCTCCGAGATCGACCCCAAGACGAAGCAGGGCACCTGCCTGTTCAGCGCCTATTACTGCGCCACCAACAACGACCCGGACAACTGCGACGGGCAGATCCCGCCGCTGGACGGCGACGGCAAGCTGCTCCTCGACGAGGTGAATCGCCCGCTGCTGGCGCAGTACAAGGGCGCATTCATGGACACGCCGCCGCAGCCCAACGCGGCGGTCGGAAATACCGTGTTCGCGCTCGGCTACGACCACTTCAAGATCCTGCAGGAGTACCCGAACATCCAGTCGGCGATGGTCGAGATCTCCACCTACACCGACCCGTACAACCAGTCGAGCAAGCCCGGACCGCTCCTCGACAAGCTGGTGCCGTGGATGCCGAACCAGCCGGGCGTGGGCTTCCCGATCGACCAGAACGGCCAGATCGACAAGTTCGTGCAGACCTACCAGGCCGACTTCTCCGGCGTGACGCTGTCGGCGAACATCGACTACAACGACGTGCTCGATCCGAATACCCAGCAGCCGACCGGGCGCTACCAGATCCTCGCCGTCGAGACGACCGACTTCCTCGGCCGCGTCTTCCTGTGCCAGGACCCGGCGACAACCGATCTCCTCGACGTGCGCATGTATACGCCCGCCGAGAAGATCGTCGACTGGTTCAAGAACCACCCGGGGGCCTACCAGGCCTGCGGAATGATCTTCCGCTACAGCCCCTACAACAACTACCTCGATTACATCACCAGCATCCCGAACGGAGTCCGCCTGGGCATCACGCAGGGCGGTGGCGCGGGCCGCGTCGTCGACGTGACCCTCTTCATGCCGGGCCAGTAGTCCAACCGAGCGACTCCGAGGAGAACGAATCATGCGAAACAAGCTTATCTACGCTCTCGCCCTCGCCGCTCTTTGCGGGTGCGTGCAGACCCGACCCTCCCGCAATGGCGTCTTCAACGAAAACCAGTACGCCCGCAAGGACTTCCTGATCCGCAACGGCGACGGCACCAGCGTCGACAATGGCTGGTTCTCGCAGGCCACCATCGTCGCCGTCTCCACCCCGAACCTGCTCGGCGGCTTCGGCATCGACGTGGAGCCCGGCATCACGGCCGGCGCCCAGCTCGTGCGCTTCGAGGTGACCGAGGATCACCTCAACATGCTCAACATGCGCGAGATCACGAATCAGGACGATCCGTACCGCATCCCCGAGGTGGTCAATTCGTGGCCGATCACGAACGTCGATCTCAAGTACCGCATCAACCTCGACGGCGAGACGACGAACTTCTACGAGGAGAACCAGGAAAACGACTGGCAGATCCGCCAGTGGGTGAAGGTGAAGTTCGCCAAGAACGACATGAGCGACGTGGCGCCGTTCGGCTCCTTCCTCAACGACCACCTCGAGCAGTGCGCCGACATCGGCAACGCGGCGGTCACCCTGGTGCCCGACTCGTTTCGCACCGAGCAGAATGACGCCGATCCCTCGAAGGACTACATGGAGTGGGTGGTGTCGATCACCCTCCCGCTCAAGTTCACCGACGAGGCGTGCCTCCAGTCGTACGGTCCGTTCATGATGAATGCGCTGCGCCTCGGCAAGGAGAACGTCACCTTCCAGATGAAGTACTCCTTTACCCGCGCCACGCCGCTCGACCAGGTCACCTACAAGCCGCTCGAAGTGGCCGAGAAGGACTCGATCCGCCACAAGTACGCTTTCCTCGAGTACACCACCGAGGACCGCGATCCGAACACGCAGCTCGTCGCCGCGCGCGAGCTGGTCATGCGGCACGACCCGAACAAGGATTACGTCTGGTACTTCGGGCGCGGCTTCCCCGAGAACATGAAGGACATCTGGCTCGGTCCGGGCGGCATCAAGGACCAGACCAATTCGCTGCTGGCCGCCACCGGCGCGACGATGAAGGTGGACTTCAAGAACTTCGACGACGACCTGGCCGACGGGCAGCGCCCGCGCGAGCTGGGCGACATGCGCTACAACTTCCTCATCTGGCAGCCCGACCTCGACACCGACGAGTTCTGGGGCGGCACCACGCCGTCGCCCGACCCGCGCACCGGCGAGATCCTCGACACGATGATCGTGTTCTCCGAGGAGACCTTCATCCCGACGCGCGACTGGTTCGTCGAGCGCATCAACTCCTATCTCCAGACCGTGGGCGCCGCCGACGACATCAATCAGGCCGGCCCGTGGGCGGACCTCGGCAAGTGCACCGACGGCCAGACCCAGAAGCTGGTGCAGGACACCATCATCAACAACCACAACGGCAAGTCGTCGCTGTACAACAAAATCCAGCAGTACCTGCAGAAGCCGGCCTCGACCTTCGGTCCGCTCGGCCCGGCGGACTTCGTGCCGCCGGCGGACGCCGATTTCGATCAGGCCTACTATCAGCTGCTGCCGTACTACATCTATGCCGACCCGGCGTCGAACCAGTTCGTCACGCCCGAGGGCGGCGCCGGCACCTACGGCCCCAACTCGTTCCACGCCGACCTCCAGCGCGAGTACGACTTCCAGCACCTCGCGGCCTCGGTCGACAAGGGCGAGACGCCCTACGAGGACGCCACCGGGACGCAGGGCGTGCTGAACGCGGCGAACTTCCTCAACACGTTCCGCCAGAACACCCTCGATCACCGCACCTACGAGTACAACGCGCGGATGCTGCAGCGGCAGAAGCACATCTTCCGCGACGACATGTCGTCGTTCTCGTTCGAGCAGGTCATCGCCCACGCGGCGCGCCACTGCGTCAATGGCCAGTGGGAGACGAAGGAGCAGTGGGCGGACAACCTGGTCAAGACGTTCTGGACCCAGGTGTTCTGGCACGAGTTCGGCCACGCCATGGGGCTCGACCACAACTTCATGGGCTCGCTCGACAAGAACAACTTCCCGCGCTGGCACACCACGAAGGTCTGCGCGGCCGACGCGGATTGCGGCAACAACGGGTTCTGCAGCAACGTCGACCCGATGACGAAGAAGGGGACGTGCGATCAGACGGCGATGTTCTCGAACTCGGTGATGGAGTACGGCGCCACCCCGGCCGACGTCATCTTCCACCCCGGTTGGGGCCCGTATGACGCCGCGGCGATCTCCTGGATTTACGCCAACAACTCGCGCAGCGCCGACAAGACCTGCGCCGCCGATGCCGATTGCGGGAACGGCATCTGCGCCGCGATCGACCCCGACACGATGAAGGGCACCTGCCAGCCCAACAGCATCACCGGCCAGCTCAGCTCGACCTCTCCATGGAACGACAAGGCGGGCTGGAGCGCCGACGGCAAGACCGAGACGTCGTACCTGATGTGCCGCGACTGGCAGTCGAACAACACGCCGTTCTGCCAGCCCTACGACATCGGCACGCGCCCGAGCGAGATCATCGCCAACCAGATCGACGAGTACGAGTGGCAGTACAACTGGAGCAACTACCGCACCTACCGGAAGTTCTGGGACGAGTCGGCCTACGCCAATCGCCCGGCGCAGATGGTTTCGGACCTGAAGAAGTTCCTTCCGGTGTGGATGTATGACTGGTCGGCCTCGGAGATCGCCGACACGCTGCGCCGCATCGGCGTGCAGCCGCCGGCCGACGCTCCGTCGGCGCAGGCCTATTTCCAGCAGCTCACCGACAAGTTCAACAAGGAGGCTTCGGCTGCCAACCAGCTCATGGCCGCCTGGCACAAGGCGATCATCCAGGAGTCGGCCGGCGAGCGCCCGTACCGCAGCATCTACGACCCGTTCTACGGCGACGTCACCCAGCAGGGCATCATCCTCGACAAGCTCTTTGCCATGCAGAGCTTCGCCGGCCTCTGGGAGATCACCGACTTCGACGTCAACCAGGCGCAGGGCAATTACATCGCCTCCTACGCCGCCGTCGGAGACGACTCGTACAACTACGTCGCCCAGGATGCGCTGGTGTCGATGATTGGCGGTCAGTACGACGTCTATCCGTACTTCGTGCCGCTCGCAGTGGTGCAGTTCGCGCAGGACACGCACTCGCCCTCGTTCGGGCCGCGCGTCGAGGTCCGCGACTGGATCGGCGGGCACACCTTCTACCGCCTCCAGGACTTCCTCGACTTCTTCTGCGACCTGGCGGTGCAGAACAACTACCCGCAAGGCAACTGCGACCAGAACGGCAACTGCCAGCCGGCCACCACGCTCCAGCAGTGCAGTTACGACCCGCGCAGCCAGAGCGACCAGCACAACGAGTTCGTCGGACCCGACAGTCGCATCTGGATCTGGGCCTACATCGCCGACCGCAACGAGTGGGTCGCGGTGCAGAAGGAGCGCAACATCGCCAGCTACGTCATCGTGCGCAACTACACGGACGACGTGATTTACAACCTGGACGACGGCGCCTATCCGGGCGGTGCGTATACCGCCCAGCTGCCGATGAAGTACTTCCTCGACTCGTTCGACACGTACAACTAGGCACGTTGATGCGGGTCTTTGCTACGGTGGTGTTGTTCGTCTCGCTCGGGCCGGCCCTGGCCCGAGCGGGCGACACCACGCCGAAAACCAAGGAAGGCGGGTCCGGCGGCGCGGCGACGATCACCTCGTCGTCGACCGCGGGCGCGACCACGGAGCAGGTGTACGACGATCAGGCGCGGCGTCTCCCGGGCGAGGAGCAATCCAAGCGCTGGGCGATGGACGCGGTCTGGGAGACGCACGCCATGCTGATCCCGTGGAACATCGACCACGAGGGAGCCGGGAGGGCGAAGCTCCTCAACCTCGGCTTTCTCGCCGCGCGAGTGGATGTCACGAAGAACAACCACATCTCGGCGCGCGCGGGCTTTTATCAGTACGCGATCGCCGACGAGCAGGAGACCGGCGTGCGCGCGGCGGACATCATCGTCGCCTACACGCGCACGCAGCCCCTGCCCAAGGGCTTGGAGCTGAAGCTGAAGGCATCGCTCTCGGCGCCGGTCTCGTTCTACAGCCAGGAGGCGAGCCTCATCACGGCGCCCGCGGGATCGGTGGGCCTCGATTACGAGTGGAAGGGGCTGACGGTCGAGCTGGTCTTCTTCGGCGGGTACTTCTGGACGAAGTACACCACCGAGGCGGGCGGGAATCCGAACGCGCGGGCGAACTTCGGCGGCGAGCTGTCGGTCGAGTACAAGCTGCCATTCTGGAAGGAGCGGCTCTCGCTCGGCGGCGACGTCAATGACGGCTACGTCTGGTTCTACGACGTGGGCACGCCGCCTCCGGGCGAGTCGGGGCTGCCCAACGCGGTGAAGGACGCCACGTTCCCGTCGCAGCCCGTGTCGCAGAGCTATGGCGGCGAGCTGTTCGTGCACCTCAGCATCCCCGACGCGAGGGTGATGAAGTTCGACATCACCGCCGCCTACGCCAACGGCGATCCGTCGCTCGGCTACGACTCCGTCCTCCACGACGGCGCCGGGCACGTCTATCCGTGGTTCTGGCGCCTGTCGTCGAACGTCTACGTCTCGCTCGCCGCGCACTACTAGCTCCCTCCCCTTCCACCACCCCCCTTCTTTCGCCAATCCGAAGCCCGGCGGCGCAAGCCGCCGGGCACCGAAGCCCGTAGCGAAAACGCGGTTTTCGTCGATCATTCTGGCCATGGAACGAACCGCGCTGCTCGCATTCTGGAAGAACTACGACCGCAAGCTCACCCTCCGCGCGGCGCAGCTGGCCGACGACCTCGGCTATGACTCGTTCTGGCTGCCCGAGGCGTGGGGCTACGAGGTGTTCACGCTGCTCACCGAGCTGGCCTGCAACACGAAGCGGATCAAGCTCGGCACCGGCATCATCAACGTCTTCTCGCGCTCGCCGGGGCTGATCGCCATGACCGCCGCCACCGTCGACGAGATCAGCGACGGGCGGCTCATGCTCGGCGTCGGCACGAGCGGGGCGCGGGTGATCGAGGGGTTCCACGCGCGCGAGTTCAAGCGACCGCTCACCCAGGTGCGCGACGTGATCAAGGTGGTCCGCACGCTGCTCGCGGGCGGCAAGCTCTCCGAGGCGGGCGCCGAGCTGCAGCAGTATCGCCCCTTCACGCTGGCGATGGAGCCGCGGCGGCGGCAGATCCCGATCTACGTCGCGGCGCTCAAGCAAAAGGCGATCGAGTCGATCGGCGAGCTCGGCGACGGGTGGATCCCGACCTTCTGGCCCTACGAGAAGCTGGCGCAGGGGCGCGAGTGGATCGCCGCCGGGGCGGCACGCGCCGGGCGCGACCCGAAGTCGATCGCGACGGCGCCCTTCACGACGGTGCTGCCGCTCGCGGGCGAGCGCGGGACGAGCATGGCGAAGGAGTTGATCGCCTTCTACATCGGCGGCATGGGCGACTACTACATCGAGCTGCTCACCGGCTTCGGCTTCGGCGAGGAGTGCAAGCGCATCGACGCCCTCTACAAGGACAAGGCGACGCGCTCGCAGGCGGCGGGCGCGGTCACCGACGCGATGATGGAGGCGCTCACCATCCAGGGCGACCCGGCGCACTGCGTGGAGGAGCTGCGCCGGCGGCGCACGTTCGGCATCGACCTGCCGATCGTCTCGCTGCCGGTGAACATGCCGTTCGAGGTGGTGGAGATGTTCATCAAGGGGCTGGCGCCGTCGGCGTAGTTCGACGGCGCGCGGCGACGAGCAGCGCGACGGCGAGGGCGAGGCCGAGGGCCGCGGCGAAAAAGCCCGCGTCGAGGCCGCGGGGGCGGTAGGTCAGCTCGACGCGCGAGTCGCCCGCCGGCACGGGCACCGCGCGCAGCAGCACGTTGCCGGGGAGGATCGGCGCCGGCGCGCCGTCGACGGTGGCGCGCCAGCCGGGCAGGTGCTCGTCGGAGAGGACGAAGTAGCCGGGGGCGGAGGCGCGGCAGCGCGCGACGATGCGCTCGGGAGCGTAGCGCTCGATCGTGCAGCGTCCGTCCGTCGCGCGAGCCTCGCCGCCTTCGACGACGAGGTCCTCGCCCGGTACGAATGCCGGCACGGCGACCGCGGCGGCAGCCTCCGTTGCGTCGGAGACCGGTCGCGCGCGGAGAGCCAGCCAGGCGCGCGGCGCGGCCCCCTCCACTTCATAGAGCGACGCGCCGAGGTCGGGGTAGCGCACGACCAGCTTCAGCCCCGGCGGCACGGCGCGCCCCACCTGCCCGTCGCCGAGCAGCGCGAAGCGCGTCGCGGTGAGCTGCAGCAGGCGGAGCGGCCGCGCGCGGACCTTCTTCCAGAGCAGCTCCTCGCGCGGCGGGTGATAGGGCTCGTAGGTGTCGAGGTGGGTGAGGCCGTCCTCCAGGCCGCAGTCGGGGAGCAGCGTGAGGCGGTTCAGCAGCGACGGGTCGCGACCGGCGGTGAGGTCGAGATCGGCCGGCCGGTAGAGGCGCGCGAGCGGGTCGCCGCCGGAGGCCCGTGCGAGGTCGTCGAGGATCGGCGAGCGGGTGCGGTAGACGGCCGAGTCGGTCCAGCCCACCAGCTCCGCGCTCGCCGC
>JAJXSP010000188.1 GCA_021784515.1 Myxococcales bacterium
ACCGCCAGCGCCGCGAGGAGCGCCCCCACCAGCAAGGCATAGGGCACGCGAGAGGCCTCGGGCGGCGCGGGCCGCAGCGCGACCCCGATCCGGCGATCGGCCTCGCGCAGGGCGGCGGCGGGATCGGCCGCGCCGCGCAGCACGCGACGGAGGGCCTGCTGCGCCGGCTCCCACACCACGCGCATCGACGGCGCGTTCGACATCGGCACCGTCGCCGCGAGCTGCGCGCGGAAGGCTGCGAGGACCGGATCGCGCGCGATCGCCGGGTCGTCCCAGACGGCGCGGGTGGCGACCGGCTGGTGGCCCACCCGGGCGCGGATCGCGGCGCCACCGTCGGCGCGCACCAGCCACGCGAGGAACGCGCGCGCCCCGGCCGGATCGTGGGCATTGGCCGCGATGAAGCCGGCCTCGACGGTGGCGAGCGGCGCGGCCGGCCGTCCGGTCTCCGACATCCGCGGCAGCGGCGCCACGGCGAACGGCGTCCCCTTCTTCAAATCGCTCAGGAACCAGGGGCCATTGATCGCGAATGCGGCGCGACCGCTATTGAACAATTCGCCGACCACCGCGCCATTCGTCTCGTCGGGGATGAATCCGTCGTCGACGAGCGAGCGGACGAAGGCCGCGGCGCGCACCCCTTCCGGCGTCGCCAGGTGCGGCCGCCCGTCGGGGCCGAGGATCGTGCCGCCCTCGCCGTGGAGCCACGCGGCGTGGTGATAGAAGCTCCCCGCTTCGTAGGCCAGGCAATATCGGCCGTCGCCTCGCGGGAGGCGCCGGCACACTGCCCGTAATTCGTCCGTCGTCGCGGGCGGTGATTGGACGAGATCGGTGCGATAGAACAGCGCCACCGATTTGAAGGCGAGCGGCGCGCCGTACAACTTCCCGTCGACGAGGAGCGGCGCGACGGTGCCGTCGAGGAACTGCCCGGCCTCGACCGAAGGCTCGTCGAGCGGCACGACCAGCCCCTCGCGGGTCCATTCGCCGAGCATCTCGTGGGCGAAGATGAACAGGTCGGGGCCGTGGCCGTGCGGAATTGCCGCCTCGAGCTTGTAGGGGAATCCCTCGACGGGAATCGCCTCCGGTTCGACGCGCGCTTCGGGGTGCGCCGCATTCCACACCTCGACCGCCGCCTCGAGCCCTCGCTGCTCGTCCGCGTGGTAGGCGTGCCACAGCACCACCTGCGACGCGAGGAGCAGCGGCGCCGCGATCATCCCGCACTCTCGCGCACGGCCGTCGGGCGCGCCGCGACCCGGCGCTGCGCGGCGTCGAACAAATGCAGGCGGTCGGCGGCGAACCAGAGCCGGACCGTTTCGCCGGCGCGCGGGGCACTCGCCGTCTCGACGCGGGCAATCAACGGCAATTCGCCGACGCGCACGTGGAGCAGCGATTCCCAGCCAAGGTTCTCGACGACGTCGACGGTGCCGCGGGCGTTTTCGTTCCCGTCTTCCCCGAGAATCGAAATGTCTTCCGGCCGGATTCCGAGCGTCGCTTTTCCATCGGGAAACGCGTCGGGAAGGGTGACGTCGACCCCCGCCGCGCGGAATTTCCGCGAGGCGATGTCGCCCTCGATCACGTTCATTTCGGGGGTGCCGATGAACCGTCCCACGAAGAGGTTTTGCGGGCGTTCGTAAAGGTCGCGGGGCGACCCGATCTGCTCGAGCGCGCCTTTTCGCAAGACGGCGATCCGGTCGGCGAGCGTCATCGCCTCGACCTGGTCGTGGGTCACGTAGATCATCGTCGCGCCGAGGCGGGCGTGCAGTCGCTTCAGCTCCACGCGCATCTGGCCGCGCAGCGAGGCGTCGAGGTTCGAGAGCGGCTCGTCGAACAGGAAGACGCGCGGGTGGCGTACCACGGCGCGCCCCATCGCCACGCGCTGCCGCTGCCCGCCCGACAGCGGCCCCGGCTTCACGTCGAGCAGCTCGCCAAGCTCGAGCATCGCCGCCGCCTCGTCGACGCGGCGCCGGATCTCCGCCTCGGGCGTCTTTCGCATTCGCAGCCCGAACGCCAGGTTTTCGCGGACCGTCAAATGGGGATAAAGGGCGTAGCTCTGGAACACCATCGCGATGTCGCGGCCGCCGGGCGCGACGTCGTTGACCAGCTTTCCGTCGAGCAGGAGGTCGCCGCGGGTGATCGTCTCGAGGCCGGCAATACACCGCAGCAGCGTCGTCTTGCCGCAGCCGGAGGGGCCCACCAGCACCAGGAACTCACCGTCGGCCACCTCCAGCGACACGTCGCCGAGGATGGTGTTCATCCCCTGCTTCTCGCCGCGCTTTTTCGCCGTGCGCGGCGGGGCGTCCTTTCCCAGGTGGCGGATCGAGACGGAGGCCATCGCTCCTCTGGTTACGGAATCCCGCCCTGATCGCCGTTGGCGACCAGGATCTTGAAGCCCCGCGGCGGCACGGTGACCACCAGCGTCCCATCGCCGCCGACCTGGAATGCCTGGTTGGCCGCGTCGCCGTCCGGCAGCACGTTGACCAGCCCGGTGTGAGCCGCGAATCCAACCTTCATCGCGCCATCGGCGGCCTGCGTCGAACTCGGGTGTTTCTCGCTCACGTTCATCACCACGAGGACGCGCTTGTCCCCGTCGACGCGCTCGAAGGCGAAGATTCCCGCGTCGCCCTCGTCGCCGGTGTGCTCCGTCGACCACTTCACCTCGAGATCGCCGTGGCGCAGCGGGCGGAAGCTGCGCCGGATCGAATTGAGCTGGGCGATCCACTGGAAGGTGGGATTCGTCTCGTCGAAGCCGGTGTCCCAGAGTCGCTCGCGGTTGGAGGGATCGTTGCCGCCCCGGAACTGCTGCTCCGTTCCATAGTAGACGCAGGGGATCCCGATCTCGGTGAACTCGTAGGCCAGCGCCTGGTGCAGCGCCGCCCACGGCTGCAGCGGCGCCTCGGACACCTTGTCGTAGAGGAAGCGCGGGATGTCGTGGTTGTCGAGGAAATTGACCATCAATTGCTGCGCGACGAGCGGCTTGCCGTCGGCGTCGGTCGGGCCGTCGCTGTTGGGCGCCGCGCCGTAATCCATCTTGAGGGCGGTGAACTGATCCTCGATGGCCTTCGTGCCGGCCTGGTTGAACTTGATCACGCGATCGATCACCGCGAACTTTTGCGGGAAGAAGAAGGCCGAATCGACCTGCTCGCCGCCGGTGTAGCTGCCCACGAGCTGGTCGTCCCCGTCGAACGCCTCGCCGAACATGAAGAAGTTGTGCTTGCCGATCGCCTTGGCGTGCTGGCGGACCGCGGGGCAGAAGGTCTTCCAGAAGTCGTGCTCCACGTGCTTCAGGGTGTCGATGCGGAATGCGTCGAAATCGGCCTGATCAATCCAGTACGAATAGGCCTGGATGAGCGCCTGCCGAACGTCGTCCGACTCGGTGGCGAGGTCCTTCAGGCCGCCCGGGAAATCGCCGGTGAGCGTCTGGATGCCGGGCTGGTGGCGATCGTCCGGCTGGTAGTCGTAATTCACGATGCGGCCGCGCTTGTGATAGAAATCGAGGTTGTCGAACGGAGGCGAAGGCGGCTCGCGGTGGATGTCGGGGAGGTGGAGGAAGATCACCGGTGCGGGGCCCGACTCTCCGAGCGAGGTGTAGGCCTGGATCCCGCGCGCGTCGAAGTCGGGGTCGTACTCGGTCAGATGGGTGATCGCCGGCATCGCGCAGCCGCCGTTGGTCAGCGTCTGCGCCGGGCAGCCGAGCCCGAACACGTCATCGTCGGGGACGCCATTCTTGTTGATGTCGTAGAAGAACAGCTGCCCCATGTGATTCGTGACGATATCAAGGATCACCTTGAAGCCGCGCGCGTGGGCCGCGTCCACCATCTCCCGCAATTTGGCCATGTCGCCCATGTGGGGATTCGTCGCCGCGAGGTCCTGCGCCCAGTAGCCGTGATAGCCGTCGAAGTTGGCGTCGGTGTCGACGTTGCGCACCACCGGCGAAATCCACAACGCGGTGACGCCGAGGTCGTGCAGGTAATCGAGGTGATCGATCACTCCCTGCCAGTCGCCGCCCTGGTAGCGCCCGAGCGCGCACTGCCCTCCCGAGGAGTTGGGCGGGCAGTTCGGATCGACCATCCAGTCGTTGTTCACGTCGCCGTCGGCGAAGCGATCGACGATGATCTGGTAGATCACCTCGTCGCGCCAGTCGGCCACGTTCGAGGTGATTCTCGGGTGATCGACCTTCGAGAGGTCGTAGCAGCCGGCCGCGAAGACCATGGCCAGCAGCGCCGCGTTGCGGAACACGCTCCTCATAGCGACACCAGGTTCTGGAACCACCACTCCGCGCCGATGCCGAAATAGAGCGCCGTCGCGGCGCCGTAGCGGATGTCGGTGGGATCGAAGAGCGCGTCGCGGGCGTCCTGGTTGAGGCGCGAGACCGTCGCCAGAAGGTAGATCTGCGGGCGGCTGTAGGTGCCCGGCCCGAGGGGATTGACGATCGGCATCAGGCTGGCGCGGAACACCTGCGGCACCAGCTGCCGGTTCAGCAGCGGGTCGAATCCCCCGTATTGGCGCCCCTGGTAGGACAGCTCGGCGGCGAGCGTGAACCAGCGGTTGAGATAGAGGTGGGGGCGGACGATGCCGATCCCCTCCACGTAATCGCGCGGGTTGTACTGGCCGCCGCTCGCGTCGGTGAACTGGCGGACGTAGCCGCCGCCCATGATTCCAATCCAGCGGGACTCCCAATTGAGGGACAGCACGAGCTGGACGTCGCGCGCCGGCAGTGTGCGGCCCGAGGCGTCGGTGCTGTTCGGCGCGGTCAATTCACCATACGCGGCCAGCCCGCCCGCCGCGCGCAAGAAGAGGTTGGCGAAGGTGAAGGGCGACAGCCGGCCGCCCAGCTGCGCGCCGGCCACCCAGCCATAATCGGCCGGGAGGTGCTGCGAGCCGCTTCCCTCGACGTAGGGGCGATCGCCGTCGCCCATTCCGTGGAATTCGGCATAAATGGACGCTTTTCCGCCCGCCGGCGCACCCGGCGTGCCGAGGTCGCAAGTCAATTTGAAGCTGGCCACCGCGCGCGGCCGGTCGAGGGCGAGGGCGGTGCCGGGCGGTCCCAGCCCGCGCGCCGGCACCGGGACCTGGTCGTATGTGAATCCGTCATTGAGGCGATTGAGGCCCACCTGGACCGCGGCGTCCCAGCGCCCGCGCCGCAGCCCGGCGCCGCCGCCGACGGTGTTCAGGTTGTCGAGCGGCCACCAGTCGAGGAGATAGACATCGTCGCCGCGGTACATCCGCGACCCGACCCACAGCCGCAGTCCGTCGACGCCGAGGTCGTCGGCCTCGACATAGGCGTTGCGCAGCGCGAACTGGGTGGAGAAATCCCCCGAGTAGTGGAAGAGGTCGCCTTGGAAGGCGGGGGTGATCACGACGCGCCAGCGAGGGCCGGACTTCAACCGGCCGGTGTAGCTGAAATACAGCTCGAGATAGGGCGCCTCCTCGAGGCGCGAGCCGTGGGCCACCACGTTGACCGGATAGCCCTCGTGCCCGCCGCCGTCGAGGCCGGCGCCGACCCGCCCGTAGCTGCCGAAGGAAAAGCCGGTGTCGCTGTCGCGCAGCGGCGGCAGCGCGCCCGGAGGCTCGCGCTCGCCCTCGGCCACCGGGGCGCGCGGCACTTCGCCGCGCTCCGCCTCGCTCGACGCGACAGGATCCGGCCTCTTTTGCGGCGGACCCGAATCGTCGAGCGAGTCGGCCTGTGCCGCCGTCCCCAAAAGCGGGAGCGCACACAGCAGGGGCGCGAGAGGGCGGAAACGCATGCGGGCTATTTCAGCGTCGGCGAGACGGTGGCCTTGCCCTTCAATTTTGCGAACATCGCCTTGTACTCCTTCGCGATGACCGCCGCGTTCTCCTTCGCCACCGACTGATCGGTGCCCTTGCCGGTGGCGAGCTTGAGGAACGCCGTGCCGTGGTGCTCGCCGATGCGCTCGTCGATGTCGTTCAGATTGACGGCGTTGTAATCGCCGCGCGACAGGGCGATTCGAACAACTTCCTTGTCGTTCCAGAGGCCGACGAAGGTGAGCCCGTTGAGATCGGGCACGTTGCCGAACAGGGCGCGCGTGGTGTCACTGAACTCCTGCATGGCCTGATTGAAGGAGAGCGAGGCGGCCCACTTGTCCTCGCCCGGCTCGGTGTAGGGCTGGGTGAGGGTGAGCGTCTTCTGCGCGTCGTCGCGCTCCACCTTGAGCTTGAGCGTCCACTTCTCGTCGCGGCGCGCGGTCGGCTTTCCGTCGGGGCCGCGCGGCTCGAGCGCCTCCTTCACCTCCTGCCAGAACTCGAGCGGAACCTTGTTCTCGAAGCTCGGCCCGATCTCCCCGGATTTGCGGACCACCTGCGCGATCGGCGTGCGCGGCGGAGTGGAATAGGCCGCTTCACTGGTGTAGACGAATCCGCCCATCGAGGCCGGCTCGACGTCGCCGCGGGTCATCACGTGGCGATAGAGGTATTCGAGGAGCTTCTGGACGTCGTCGTGCTGTGTCGTGTCGGCGACCAGAACGTGATAATCGACCGCGTTGTTGGCGGTCTCGTCCTTGAGGACCTTGTATTGGATTGGCGAGTCTTTCGGCGAAACGGTCTCGGCCGCCGGGCCGGTCGCGGGGGGCGTGTCCTCCGGACAGCCGGAGAGGAGGAGCGCGACGGCGACGGGGGCGACGACTCGACACGGGCGGCGCATGGTGGGCCATACGCTAGCGGGGCGCGTCGAAAGAGGGAAGGGGGAAACGCCCGCTTCCCCGGCGCCTAATGGCAGAGGCAGTCGCCGAGCGCGCTCGGCGAATAGGGCGGCGCGCAGGCGACGGCGAGCATCGATCCCCAGTCGAGGCAGCAGGCCTCGGCGCGGCCGCCGCAGGCGACGCAGGTGTTTCCCATGCAGCGCGCGCCCGGGGCGGTGCAGGTCGGAGGGCCCATCGCGGCGGCGCAGCAGGTCTGGCCGGGGGCGCCGCACTGGCCATCGCCGCACGAGCCGCCGCTGCAGGCGCCCATCGGGCACGCGTCCCCGTCGGCGACGCAGCGCCCGAGCACGCAGCAGCCGCCGTCGTCGCACGCGTTGCCGTCGCAGCAGGGATCGCCGTCGCCGCCGCAGCTGGTGCAGGTGCCGGGCGCCGGGCCGTCGCACACCGTTCCGGATGTGACGCAGGAATTGGGGCGCGGCGCGGGCGCGGGACAGCAGGGCTGGCCCTCTCCGCCGCAGTCGCCACAGCGATCACCGCCATGGCACTTGCCCAGCCCGCCGCCGCACTTGCCGCCGTCACCGACACAGCCGCCCGGCGTGCAGCAGGCGTTGCCGTTGCACTGGCCGCCGGCGCAGCAGGCTTGTGTCGGGTCGCCGCAGGGGACGCAGTTGCCGTCGCCGCACACGCTGCCGTCCTGCCCACAGGCGCCGCCGCTCGGCACGCACGCGCCGCCGTCGCAACAGCCGCCGGCGAAGCAGGAATCGCCCGGGCAACAGGCTTGTCCGGGGCCGCCACAATCGCGGCAGGTCTTCGCCTGGGGATCGCACAGCGCCATCGCGCAAACGGCGGCGGGGCAGCACTCCTGGCCCGTCATTCCGCAGGGGACACAGGCGTTGTTCGAGCACACGCTGGCCGGGCCGCACGGGGCCTGGTCGGAGACGCAGCGCCCGTCACCGCCGCAGCAGCCGCCATTGCAGGCCCCGCCGGCGCAGCAGAGGCTCCCGGGCCCGCCGCACCCGACGCAGCTCTCGGCGACGCATAACAGGCCGTCCCGGCAGACTCCCCCGCAACAGGCCTCGCCCAACAGCCCACAATCGCCCTCGCCGTCCGCTCGCGAAACGGCGAGATCGGCGGCGGGGCCCCCGATTTCGGGGCCGCCGATTCCCTGGTCTACCAGGTCATTGGGGTTGCTTTCGACACATCCGAGGAGGGGGAGGCAAAAGACCAGCAGGCGAAACATGGAGACAGCTGCCCGAGGAGGGCGTCAGCGACTACATCCCGCCCAGGCCGAATCCCTCGCAACTGCCCACTTCGGTGCCGCACTTCGACACCACGCAGAGCAGGAGATTCCCGCCGCCGCCCGCGAGGCAGTTCTGCGCCGCGCACGCCACCACCCCCAGCGCCTCCTTCCGGCCATTGGCGGACCCACCCTGGAGGCACATGAGCTGGCAGCCGCCGATCATCAGCCCGCAGCCGAGCATGCACTGGACGATTTCGCCGCAGCTCTTTCCGGCGTCCGCCATGTCCGGGAGGACCGGGGGCGGCAACGAGAAGTCGGGGGGCGGCAAGGGACGCGCGAGATCGGGAGGCGGGGGCGCCGGCTGGAGATCGTTCCCCACCGGCGCCACCCAGCCGCCATCCTCGTCGGTGTAGACGCCGCCCGAGATCCGCGTCGCGCACCCCGCGAGGAGCGCGGCGGCGAGGAGCAGCGACGCGGTCGGGGCGGTCCTCACTGCGGGAAGCCTCCCTGGTCGACGATGCGGAACTCGACACGGCGGTTCTTCGCGCGGTTCGCGGGGGTCAGGTTCGGCACCAGCGGCTTGGATGCGCCGAAGCCCTCGGCCGACAGCCGCTCGACGGCGATTCCCTGCTTGACCAGGAAATCCATGCAGGCCTGCGCGCGGTCCCGCGACAGCTTGAGGTTCGCCTGGGCGACCCCCTTGTTGTCGGTGTGGCCCTCGATCGCGACCTTGCGGATCTGGTGGTTCTTCGCCAGCACGTCGGCCACCTCGTCGAGCAGCTGCTGCCCGTCGGGGAAGATCACCGCGTTGTTGGTGCCGAAGTGGATCACGCCCTTGATGACGATCGCGTCCCTGGTGAGCTGGACGTGCGAGGAGGCCGGGCGCTTGCGGATCTGGATATCGACGAACGCCTCGCGATTCGCCTGCACGCTGAACTGGCGCTCGCGGGCGAGGTAGCCGGGGGCGTCGATCGCCGCCGCGTAGTCGCCGGGCGGCAGCATCACCACGAAGCCGTCGGCCTCGGGCGAGCCGTCGCGGATCACCGGGCCGGTGAAGTGCGCGGCGCCGCCGACCACCGGCGCGCCCTTCTCGTCGGTGACCTTGAGGCGCACCTTGCTCTCGCGCGGCGGGCTCGGCGGCAGCATCACCTCGAGCGGCGACTCGGCGCCCACCTGCACTTCGGCGCTGGCGGAGGCGGTCTTGTAGTCGTCGCCGCGCGACACCTCGACGGTGACCGGGCCGGCGGGCAGGCCGTAGCTGAGGAAGGTGCCGTCCTCGCCCGTCGCCTGCGGCGAGAGCGTGCGGCCGGCGTACTTCACGATCGCGCCGGCCAGCGGCTTCTTCGTCTTCGCGTCGCGCACGATGCCGCGGATGCGGCCCTCGGGCGGCGCGGCGTTCACCTCGACGGTGCGGGTGATGGTCCGCTTGATCACCTTGGTCTGCGAGCCCTGGCCGTCATAGGTGTAGGCCGCGCCGAGGATCACGTTCCACGCCGGCACGGGCGGACCGTAGGCGAAGCCCGGGCTCATCATTCCGAGGTCCACGCCGAGGTCGACCACGAGGCGGGCAACCGGCCGCAGGCGGAGGCCGAGCGTGCCGTACATGGTGTTCGTGTCGCTGATCCGGTCGGCCGCGACGTGGCCGTCCTTGGTGAGCGCGTTTGCGACGGTGGTGTCGCCGTCGCCCACCGCGTGCTCGATGTGGAACTCGAAGAAGGGCGCGACGCCGAAGATGCCCCACGAGACGTGGGGACGGAGCGGAGCCTCGACGCCGAGCGCGATACGCAGCCGCTGCACGCCGAGGCCGTAGGCGAAGGTCTCGACGACGCGGGAGCGGATGCAGGCGTCGTTCGACACCGACTTGGCGCACTGGCCGTCGGGCAGCAGGTTGATCGAATTATCGAGGAAATAACCGAAATTGAGGTGGAAGCGGAGCGGCACGCCCGGGGCGACGCGGCGCACGTCGTACGTCGCGAGGAAGTCGAACGACGCGCTGGTCGCCGCGCCCAGGGCGAGGACGCCGCTGATCGAATTGAAGAAGCGCACGTTGACGTTGCCGCCCAGGGAGAGGCCCTTGACCACCTCGGCGCCGCCCTTGAGGCCGACCGCGATGTCGCCGAGGCCGAGGATCACCTTCGGATCGGTGCGGCCCTGGTCTACGCGGTCATTGAGGTTCGACGAATTGAAGATTCCCAGGTAAAGCTCGAGGTTGCGCAGGAAGGTGACGTCGGGGCCGGTGAGGCCGATGGTGAGGTCGCCCATGAAGCGCTGGTTGGTGTCCCCGGCGGTCGATCCCGAGCCGGCGACGAGGAACGAGTCCGCCGTGAAGGCCTGGACGTGGAGGCCGACGCGGAAGTAGAGCGGATTGCCGACCTCGGGGGTGAGCATGTGAAGGAGGCCCACGCCGCCGCCGATCGTCGGCGCGACCAGCATCCGATCCCACTCGTCGTCGCTGAGCGTCGCCGTCGGAGAGGTGGTCACCTCCTCCTTCACCTCTTCCCGCACCTGCGGCGGTTGGACGGGCGGCGGCACCACCGCGGGCGGCGGCAGCGGCTTCGGACGCGCCGGCGGAGGCGGCGTGGCGGGGGGCGCGGGCGGAGCCGTTCGCGGGGCGCTCGGCGGCGGCGCGAGGCCGGGGTCGTCGAGCTGCGCGCGGGCGACGCCGGGGGCCGCTATGGCGGCGGCGACCACGAGGGCCAGGCGGAGGGTGGGGCGGCTTCCGGTGTGGCGA
>JAJXSP010000189.1 GCA_021784515.1 Myxococcales bacterium
CGTGGTCGATCGGATCTTCACGCGCGTCGGCGCCTCCGACAACCTCGCGCGCGGCGACTCGACCTTCATGGTCGAGATGCGCGAGACCGCGGCCATCCTGCGCTACGCGACGCGCCGCTCGCTCGTCATCCTCGACGAGATCGGGCGCGGCACCTCGACCTTCGACGGCCTGTCGATCGCCTGGGCGGTCGCCGAGCACATCCACGATCGCGTCGGCGCGAAGACGATGTTCGCCACCCACTATCACGAGCTGACCGCGCTCGCGCGCAGCCGGCCGCGCGTGCGCAACTTCCAGGTGGCGGTGCGCGAGACACCGGGGCCCCGCCGCCAGGACGGGGGGGCCGAAGGCCCTGAAAGCGGTGGCGTGGTGTTCCTGCACCGGCTCGTCGAGGGCGGCGCCGATCGCTCGTACGGCATCGAGGTGGCGCGGCTGGCCGGGCTGCCGCGCGCGGTGATCGAGCGCGCGCGGACCGTGCTCGCGTCGCTCGAGCAGAGCGATCTGCGATCGAGCACGCGTGACGCCGCCTCGCCCCAGCTCGCGCTCTTCGAGGCGAAGGCCCCGCCGCCCGCGCTTTCGCCCGTCGAGAAGGAGGTGATCGATCGCGTCGCCGCCGCCGATCCCGACGACCTCTCGCCGCGCCAGGCGCACGAGTTGCTCGTCGCGCTGCGGGCGCTGCTGAGGGGTTGACGGGCGGCGCCTCCCGGCGAACGCTTCCGCCGATGGATCGGCTCGCGTTCGTGCTGGCGCTCGCGCTCGGCGCCGCCGCCGCCGCCGCCCCCCGACGGGCGACACAGCGGCCCACCTGGCCCGCGATCACGCTGGAGCACCTCTCGACGCACGAGCGCTTCGTCCTCCGGCCCGACCCCGGCGGCCACCTCGGGGCGCGCCGCCTGCGTGGCCTGACGCGCTTTTTGCGCTGCCACCACACCGGCCAGATCCACGCCATCGCCGCGCGCCTGCCGGCGGTGCTCTACGCGGTCGCCCATCACTTCGGCGATCGCGCCGTCGAGGTGATCGCGGGCTACCGCGCGCCGCGGATCGCGCGCGAGAAGGGCAACCCGAAGAGCCACCACAAGGAGGGCCGCGCCTGCGACTTCCGTATCGATGGCGTGCCGCTGCCGACGCTGCGCGACTACCTCCGTCGCTCCTTCGGCGGCATCGGCGTCGGCTACTACCCGAACGCCGGCTTCGTCCACGTCGACGTCGGGCGGAAGAAGCGCGGGTTCTGGACCGACTACTCGTCGCCCGGCGAGAAGGCGCGCTACACGGAGGACCCGCCGGCCGACGAGCGCCCGAATCGTGCCGACGAGCCGTCGCTGCCCGGTCCGCCCGCCCAGGCTCCCACCGATGAACGGCACGAGGGACAGGACGAGCAGGATTGAACGGCCTCCGTCGCCCGCCTCCCGACGCGCCAGCCCGCTTTCCGTGCTATATGTCGCCCGGTCGCCGACCGGGCGACAGAGAGCGAGCCGCCACCATGAACCGGTTCATCGCAGTGAGTCTGGCACTGTCGATCCTGCCGGCGACACCGTCGCTGGCCAAGAAGCCCGTCAAGAAGCCGCCGGCGTCCGTGGTGAAGGAGGCGGCGCCGCAGACCGCGCGCGCCATCAGCGAGCTGATGGGCAAGTTCAAGTGGGAGATGACCCCCGACGAGGCGATGAAGGTGGTCAGCGACGAGATCGCCGCGCGCTACGACGAGAAGATCCAGAAGGAAACGATCCCGGCCAAGCAGGACAAGTGGCTGCGTGAGAAGAACGAAGCGCTCACGAAGATGAAGGACAGCTACGTGCGCTTTTCCGGCCAGAAGACGGGCTGGGACGTCTCGATCGTCGACCGCGAGTTCGCCCAGAACAACGACGAGTCGATGTTCGTGATCTGGGAGCAGGACCAGCGCCGCTTCCTGTTCTTCTGGCACGAGAAGCTGTGGAAGCAGTTCATCGCCTTCAACGGCGAGAACCCGATCTTCAAGGACAAGACGTTCGACGACTTCGCCGACATCATCCAGAAGCGCTACGGGCCGGCGGCGATGACCTTCCGCAAGCAGCGCACCAGCGACGAGCAGACGCTCGATCACCTCGAGTGGCCGCCGTCGGGCGACTACGTGCTGTGGGCGATCGACCTGACCACCTTCTACGGCAACTTCTGCCTCTCGCTCCAGCGCAAGTCCGTGATGGGAGACATCGAGAAGGCGCGCGGCGAGAACAGCCCGCGGCAGAAGGGCGGCAACGCAGTGATCGAGGCGGTGACGAAGGGCGACGAGAAGGCGGGCGACGCCAACGCCGACATCGTCGACGAGATCACCGGCCGACCGACGCAGCACGAGGCGCAGCCGGTCGAGGAGCCGAAGCACGACAAGAAGGGCAGCAAGAAGAAGGGCGCCGAGGCGGCGAAGGATCCGTCGAAGCGGCCGTCTTCGTCGAAGCCCACCTCCGAGGACCCGCTCGAGGGGACGGGGTTCTAAGCGGGTCTGGATCGCGCTCGGAGGACCGCGTTCGCCACGGTCGACGAGCTTCCGATCCCTCTCCCTCTGGGTGAGGGCGCATGCGTGCCCTCACCCGCTTCGGTTCCCGAAGCGACCTCTCCCAAGGGGAGAGGGGATGGTTCGCTTCGCTCACCGACGGCTACGTGACGATCCCTGCAGCGACTGCGGCCTGTCCGGCGACGCCAATCTTCGCCACCGTTCCCGTTCACCCGTCCTTCGCCCCTCGCTTGACGTCTTATCGGGCCGGGCTGTACGGTGGCGCCCGATGTTCGTCCGGGCGTGTGCTTCGGCGTGTCGTCCGTCGCTGGCGGCGGTGGCGCTCGCATGGGCGTCGATCGGTGGGGCCTGGGCCGACGAGGACGTGGCGGCGCGGCCCGAGGCGGCGGCGCCCGAGGCTCCAGTGGCCGAGGCGCCCGCGGTCACCGTCCATGTCCTCGAGGAGGGCGCCGGCGACAAGACGCGCGGCACGGCGCTCGCCGCGTTCGCCGAGGCCCTCGCCAAGGACACGCGCGTCCGTTACCGCGACCTCGTCGAGATCCTCGATCCCCCGGAGGAGGGCGCGGCCGCGCTCGCCGACGCCGACCAGCAGCTCTCCGACGGGCAGGCCCTGTTCACCCAGATGGACATCGAGAACGCGCGCGCGAAGATCGAGGCGGCGATCAAGCAGTACGAGCTGCGGCTGCCCGAGCTGGCCGCGCGCGACGGCAGCGTCGCCAAGCTGCGCGACGCCTGGATCCGGCGCGCGGCGATCCAGTTCTTCGACGGCGATCACGACGGCGCGCGCGACTCGCTTCGCCGCGTGTTCGTCCTCGATCCGAAGACGGCGTGGTCGCCCAAGGTGTTCCCGCCGCAGATGAAGAAGGCGGTGGTGGAGAGCCGCCTCCTGTTCGAAGCGCTCGGCAGCGGCAAGCTGGACGTGACGACCGATCCGCCGGGCGCCGAGGTCTACGTCAACGGCGCGCCGCGCGGCATCTCGCCGACGACGATCGACGACGCGCCGGCCGGACCGTCGTACGTCTCGCTGCGGCGGCGCGGCTGGGCGCCGCTGATGACGGTGGTCGAGGTCAGCGGCGCGGGCGACGAGGCGCGCTGCGACCAGACCTTGACCCGCTTCGAGGGCGATCCGATCGGACCGCTGGCCGAGGCCGTACCGCAGCCCGGCGCCGTCGAGGCGCCCGCGCCGGTGATCGCCGCGGCGGCGAGGCTGCACGTGCCCCTCGTCGTGGTGGTGATGGCGAGCCGCGAGGCTGGCGTCACGCACGTCGCCGCGTGGCTGTACGATGCGCGGCCCAAGCGGCTGCTGCGCAAGGTGGAGGCGAGCGGCGAGACGGCCGAGGCGGCGAGCAAGGCGGCGGTCGATCTGCTCGACCACGTGCGCCTCGATGGGGTCGTCGAAGCGCCGCCGGCGCCGAAGGCGACGCCGCGGTGGAAGGTGTTCGACGAGCGCGTCGCCGCCTGGCGAGGCTCGCGGTACTTCTGGCCGACCGTGGGCGGGGCCGCCGCGGTGGTCGTCGCGGTCGGGCTCGGCGTCGGGCTCGGCGTCGGCCTGTCGTCGGCGCAGGGCCCGTCGGGCCTCACGCCGGGCGAGACCGTGATCCTGCTCGGCACCGGACGCTAAGACGTTTCGTCGGAGGAGAGAAGCGAGATGAGATCCTGGATGGCGATGTCGTGGCTGGCGCTCTCGGCGCTGGCGTCGGGCTGCGGCGGTGGCAACAACCCCAACTCGAGCGTCACGGTGGGGCAGGGGCCCGCCACCGGCGTGGTCGGCGGCGTGGTGCTCGACGCCATGCCCGGCCTGCCGCCGCTCGCGGGCGCGACGGTGACGGTGATCGCCGGCGGCCAGGCGATGCCCGGCGCGACCGACATGACCGGCACCTTCTCGATCAAGGACGTGCCGGTGGGCTCGCTCGTCGTGAAGATCACCGCGGCGGACCACTTCGACGTCTACCTCGACACTTCGCTCGACACGAACTCGGGCAACTTCCCCGTCACCAACGCCGTCGCCACCGTCGGACCGATCGCGATGGTGGGGAGCAAGGGGTCGTTCGGCCTCCGCCTCGTGCTCGAGACGGGCGCGCCCGCCGCCGGCGTGGCCGCGACCGCGCGCTCGCTCACGTCGTACCTCGATCTCTCGTCGGGGACGCCGGTCGCGAAGGGCGTCGTGGATGCCGCCGGCGTGTCCGATCAGACCGGCCTCGTCACGCTCTCCGGCGTCCCGGACTTCGTGGCGCTCGGACCGCTCGTGAGCGACCAGGTGACCATCAACATCCCGCCCAAGAAGCTCATGGGCGGCGGCGCCGACAGCTACGAGTTCCTCGGCCTCACCGTCCCGATCACGCCGACGCAGTTCGCGGCGAACCTCGGGCAGACGCCGACCATCGTGCTCACCGGTCCGCACTCGCCGCTCACCGTCCTCTCGTCGAACCTCGACTGCTTCGAGACCGCGCAGGACGGCTCGTGCCCGGCCGGCGCGATCGGCTCGCAGGTGCAGGCGAGCGGTCCGATCACCATCGCGTTCAACCAGGCGGTGAGCCAGCAGAGCGTGCGGATGAACCTGCTCACCGAGTTCGGTTCGCTCGCGCAGGCCAACCCGATGTGGACCGTCTCGGACAACCTCGTGAGCGTCGCCTTCTCGCGCCCGCTCGACGCGGGCAACCGCTACAACCTCGTCTTTCACGCCGACTCCGCCTACGGCGACCAGGCGCGCGAGTACAACCTCGTGGCGCCGTTCTTCGTCCCGCAGCAGCAGGGCACGATGGTCACCATCTCGCCGGCCTCGCGGATGGACGCGAACAACGACACGTACATCCTCGTCTTCAGCGAGCCGGTCGGCCTGGGCGGCGGCTCCACGGCGAACGTCCCGTGCGTCGTCTACTACGAGGCCGATCTCGACGGCGACCCGAACACCACCTCGCCCGGCGAGTGGAACTCGGGCGGCAACAACACCCTCACCTGCGCCTCGAGCTACAACGGCAACAACGCCGGCCTGTTCCTCACTCCGATGGAGCCCAGCGTCGGCGCCGCCAGCTCGCCGATCACCGGCTTCACGACCCAGTGGAAGCTCGCCGTGCGGAAGGTCTGCGCGCCGGGCTACCAGTGTTCGACCTCGGGCCGCAGCGTCCACCTGGTCTTCAGCCGCACGCCCGATCCGCAATTCCAGATGAAACGGTCGAGCGGCGTGGCGCTCCCCGACCTGCCGCCCTTCGCGCTGCCGAACTTCTGACGGTCGCGCACGCGCGCGGTGCGGGCCAGGCGCGACGAGTTGCGATATAACCTACCGCGAAAATGCCGGACCTGAACCACCGCGCGCGCAAGATCCTCGCCGCCGTCGTCCACGAGTACCTCGCCACCGGCGAGGCGGTGGGCTCGCGCACCGTCACGCGGCGGGGCGTGGACCTGTCGGCGGCGACGGTGCGCAACGTGATGTCGGACCTCGAGGAGGCGGGCCTGCTCAAGCAGCCCCACACCTCGTCCGGGCGCGTGCCCACGGACCAGGGGCTGCGCTTCTTCGTCGACTCGCTGCTCAAGGTGCGCACGCTCTCGCCGCGCGAGCGCGACGAGGTGCGGGCGCGCTACGAGTTCTCGTCGGGCGAGCTCGACAGCGCGCTGCGCGAGGCGGGGCGCGTGCTGTCGGACCTCTCGCAGCAGACCGTGGTGGTGTCGCTGCCGCGCGCCGGGCAGGACGTGCTCGAGCACCTCGAGTTCATGCGGCTCGCCTCGGGCGCGCTGCTCGCGGTGCTGGTGACGCGCAGCGGTCACGTCGAGAACAAGCTGGTGCACCCCGAGACGCCGGTCGACCCCGAGGAGCTGGAGCGGATCAACAACTACCTCCAGGGGCGGCTCGGGCGGCGCACCCTCGCCGAGGTGCGCGCGCTGATCGCCGACGAGCTGGCCTCCGACCGCACCACCTACGACCGCCTGGCGCAGCGCGCCCTCGAGCTGTCGCGGGCGGTGGTGCCCGAGCACGACGCCTCCGAGGTGATCATCGAGGGGCAGGCGAGGCTGCTCGAGCACGCCGAGCTGGCCGACGTGGGCAAGATGCGGGCGCTCTTCCGCGCGCTCGAGGAGAAGCAGGAGCTGCTCGGGCTGATCGAGAAGACGGAGCAGGCCGACGGGCTGCAAGTCTTCATCGGCGCCGAGGCGCAGCTCGGCGAGCTGACCGACGTCTCCGTGGTCGCGGCGAGCTACGGGGCCGACGAGCAGCCGCTCGGCACGCTCGGGGTGATCGGCCCGACGCGGATGAACTACTCGAAGGTGATCGCGCTGGTGGACTTCACGGCGCAGATCCTGTCCAACATGATCGAGAAGCGCTGACTGCGTGAGCGGCCGCACAAAGGATGGTATAAGACGCCATGGTTGAGACAGACGCGGGCAAGGGCCCGGGGGATGACGAGGCGCAGGTGAACGGCGACGGCGCGGGACCGCCGCCGGGCGAGGTGGTGCAGGGCGCCGAGTCCGAGCCCCTGGTGGTCGAGGTCGAGGAGCCCACGCCCGAGGCGCCAGTCGAGGCGCGCGTCGCCGAGCTTTTGGCGAAGGTCGCGCAGCTCGAGAAGGAGAAGGGCGAAGCGCACGACCGCATGCTGCGCATCGCCGCCGAGTTCGAGAACTGGAAGAAGCGCGCGCGCCGCGAGGCCGAGGAGGCGAGCGGGCGAGGGCGCGAGCAGCTGGCCAAGGAGATCCTGCCGGTGCTCGACAACCTCGAGCGCGCGCTGGCCGCCGTCGGCGCGGCGGGCGGCGCGACGTCGCTCGAGTCGCTCGGACAGGGCGTGAAGCTGGTGGACAAGCAGCTCCACGGCGTGCTCGACAAGTTCGAGATCAAGGCATTCGACGCGCTCGGGCAGGCCTTCGACCCGGCCCGCCACGAGGCCATCCAGCAGCTCGAGACCGCCGAGTACCCGGCCGGCGCGGTGGCCAAGGTCTTCGCGCGCGGCTACACGATCGGCTCGCGCCTGCTGCGACCGGCGATGGTGGCGGTGGCGAAGCAGCCGCCCGCCGTCGAGCCGGCAGCTCCCGCCAGCGACGGCGGCGAGCAGGGCGCGTAGCGAGCGCGCGTCGCGCGACAATCCAGTCCGTACACGGGGAGCGGCATGGGCAAGGTCATCGGGATCGATCTCGGCACCACCAACTCCTGCGTCGCCTACGTCGACGGCAGGGAGCCGGTCGTCATCTCCAACGCCGAGGGCACGCGCACCACGCCGTCGGTGGTGGCGATCGCCGGCGCCGGCGAGCGGCTGGTCGGGCAGATCGCCAAGCGGCAGGCGATCACCAACCCCGAGAACACCGTCAGCGCGGTCAAGCGCCTCATCGGCCGCAAGTTCAACGACCCGCAGGTGCAGCAGCACCTCACCACCTGCACCTATCCGGTGATCGCCGCGCCCAACGGCGACTGCCGCGTCTCGGTCGGCGGCCGCGAGTACTCGCCTCCCGAGGTCTCGGCGATGGTGCTCGCCAAGCTGAAGCAGGTCGCCGAGGAGCACCTCGGCGAGCCGGTGACCGAGGCGGTGATCACCGTGCCCGCCTACTTCGACGAGGCGCAGCGCCAGGGGACGAAGGACGCCGGGCGCATCGCCGGCCTCGACGTGCTCCGCATCCTCAACGAGCCGACGGCGGCGGCTCTCGCCTACGGCGCCGAGCAGGAGCGCAACGAGCGCATCGCGGTCTACGACCTCGGCGGCGGCACCTTCGATATCTCGATCCTCGAGCTGTCGGGCGGCGTCTTCGAGGTGCGCGCCACCAACGGCGACACCTACCTCGGCGGCGAGGACTTCGACCGCCGCATCATCGACCACCTCGCGCAGAGCTTCTACCAGCAGACCGGGATCGAGCTGCGGCAGGACCGCATGGCGCTGCAGCGCCTCAAGGAGGCGGCCGAGCGTGCCAAGCACGAGCTGTCCTCGTCGACGACGACCGAGGTGAACCTGCCCTTCCTCATCGCCGACGCGACCGGGCCGAAGCACCTGGTGATGGAGCTGACCCGGGAGACGCTGGAGTCGCTGGTCGACGACCTGGTGCAGCGCTCGCTCGAGCCGTGCCGCCTCGCGCTGGCCGACGCCGGGCTCGCGGTAAACGAGATCGACGAGCTGATCCTCGTCGGCGGCCAGACCCGCATGCCGCTCGTGCAGCGCACGGTCGAGGAGTTCTTCGGCAAGCCGCCGAACAAGCGCGTCGATCCCGACGAGGTCGTCGCCGTCGGCGCGGCGCTGCAGGCGGGCATCCTGAAGGGCGAGGTGCAGGAGGTGCTGCTCCTCGACGTGACGCCGCTGTCGCTCGGCGTCGAGACCGCGGGCGGCGTGTTCACCAAGATCGTCCCGCGCAACACCATCATCCCGACGCGGGCGTCGGAGGTGTTCTCGACGGCGGTGGACAACCAGCCGTTCGTCGAGGTGCACGTGCTCCAGGGCGAGCGCGACATGGCGGCGGACTGCAAGTCGCTGGCGCGCTTCCAGCTGCTCGGCATCCCGCCGGCGCCGCGCGGCGTGCCGCAGATCGAGGTGGAGTTCGACCTCGACGCCAACGGCATCGTCTCGGTCACCGCGAAGGACCTCGGCACCGGCAAGCAGCAGAACGTGCGCGTGGTGCCGACGAGCGGCCTCACCGAGGACGAGATCGGCCGCCTCGTCACCGAGGCCGAGTCGACGCGCGACCAGGACGCCGTGCGCAAGGAGGCCGCCGAGCTGAAGCTGAAGCTCGAGGGGATCCTCTACGTCGCCGAGGCGTCGCTGCGCGAGTACCGCGAGCACCTCGCGCCCGAGGACACCGCCGAGTGCGAGCAGCTCGTCGGCGAGGCGAAGGCGGCGATGGGCGGCGAGGACGTGGAGCAGCTCCGGCAGATCACCGTCGGGCTCGAGCAGGCCGCGCACCGGATGGGCGAGGCGATCTACGCCAAGGCGGGCGCCGGATCGTGAGCACGCGCCCGCGCCTTCTATGAAGCGCGACTACTACGAGGTGCTCGGCGTCGCGCACGACGTGGACGCCGTCGAGTTGAAGCGCGCCTACCGCGAGCTGGCGATGCGGTGGCACCCGGACAAGAACCCGGGGAACAAGCAGGCCGAGGAGCGCTTCAAGGAGGTCTCCGAGGCCTACGCGGTGCTCTCGGAGCCGGAGAAGCGGGCGCGCTACGACCGTCTCGGCCACGCGGGCGGCGGCGGCGCGACGGCCGGCTTCGAGACGGCGGTCGGCTCGTTCACCGATCTGTTCGAGAGCCTGTTCGGCGATCTCTTCGGCAAGAAGAAGAGCGGCAAGGCGGCGGGGCGCGACCTGCGCTACACGCTCGAGGTGGACTTCGCCGAGGCGGCGCTCGGCTGCACGAAGTCGATCACCGTGCCGGCGAAGGTCGATTGCCCCGACTGCCGCGGCACCGGCGCGCGCGGCGGCGAGGCGGGGCTCGCGCCGTGCGCCGCGTGCGGCGGGCGCGGCGAGATCAAGGTCCAGCAGGGCTTCTTCAGCCTCGGCAAGAGCTGCCCCACCTGCGGCGGCGCGGGCAAGGTGATCACCGAGAAGTGCGACGGCTGCGGGGGCACCGGCACCGTCGAGAAGGAGCGGCAGTACACGGTGCAGATCCCGCCCGGCACCGACGACGGCAACATCCGCCGCGTGGCGGGGCAGGGCGAGCCCGGACGTCGCGGCGGCGCGCCCGGCGACCTGCACGTCGTGGTTCGCGTGAAGCCGCACCCGCTGTGGAAGCGCGACGGCAACGTGGTGGTCTGCGAGGTGCCGATCGGCTTCGCGCAGGCCGCGCTCGGCGCCACGCTCGAGGTGCCCACCCTCGACGGCAAGGTCGAGATGCGCGTGCCGGCCGGGACGCAGTCGGGGACGGTGTTCCGCCTGCGCGGAAAGGGGCTCGGCAGCGCGGGCGGCCGCGGCGACGCGCACGTGCGGGTGGCCGTCGAGACGCCGGTCGGCCTGTCGCAAAAGCAGCGCGAGCTGCTCGCCGCCTTCGCCGCCGCCGCAGGCGACGACACGATGCCGCGACGGCGGGGATTCCTGGCGGCGGTGAAGGAGCTGTTCGCGGGGCCGGGCTAGGAGCCTGTTCCCGTAATTCGCCTGCTGCGGCGTCCGATGCGCTCGCCCAGGCTTCGTCGCTCCTTCTCGGCCTTCGGCCTCCCCATCCTTCGGTGGGGCCCCAGCTTGGATTAC
>JAJXSP010000190.1 GCA_021784515.1 Myxococcales bacterium
TGTTCCGGGACCGGCCGCGCCGCCACGCCCCACAGGATCGCGTCGATCAGCGCCAGTCCGCCGGCCGCCGCGAAGAGCCCATCGAAGATGGGCTGCTTGGCCTGGATCCGCCCGCGCAGCGCGACGTCGTCGAACGGCGGCCTGCCGGTCGCCTTCGTGCTCCACTGCGAGTAGTCCAGCTCCGCGCTGATCAGCACTCCGAGACCCGCCGCCCCGGTGGCGAGCGCGACGACGAGCAGCCCGATCGCGGCCTGCTTGATCGGCTGCCGCTCGGGGAGCTGGAGCGGCGACACGATCGGCGCTCGGACCGGCCGCCCGCGCGGCGGTGGCGGCGGCGGTGGCTCCTGCGCGGCGACCGGCTGCTCGGCGAGCTCCACGTCGATGCGCGCCGTCCCGCCGGCGCTGACCACGACGCTCCGGAACTGCTTGACGTATCCGCGCAGCGACAGGAAGACACCGTGCGCCCCCACCGTCAGCGACGAGGCGCGCCACGGCGTGACCCCCACCGGCGCGGCCGTCTCGTCGTCGAGCCGCACCGCCGCCCCCTCGGGATCGCTGTGCACCACGAGCGTGCCCACCTTCGGCTTCAGCTCCTGCAGGCAGCGCTCGCGGATCGTCACCGCCTCGACGGTGCGGGGGTCGCCGTCCGGCACGCGCGCGATGAAGTCGTTCAGCTCCGGCACCGCCTTGGCGCAGTCGCCGAGGCGTGCGTCGGCGAGCCCCAGCCAGCGATAGGGGTTGGGCTTCGCCGGAGCCAGCTTGCGGGCCTTCTCGAAGGCCGCCCGCGCCTCGAGGAGGTGGTCGGCCTTGAACAGATCGATCCCGTGCTCGAGCGCCCGCAGCGCGTCGCCCCCTTCGTCGGCTCGCGCCACCGCGGTCAAGGCGAGAAGGGGCACGAGCAGGCGGCGACAGTCACGGAGCATGACCGTATCAACCCCCGCCGATCTTCGCGTGTCAAGCGACCGGCGCCGCGCGAACCGCGGGTCGCGGAGCGGGCGCCTGCGGAGGAGGCACGAACGCCGTTTGGCCGCGCGCTCCGTCGCTGGGCCGGCATGGCCGGTCGTTCCGTGGTAGAAACGGGACTCCGCGCGCCGCATGGAACACAAGACCGACACAGCCGGCCGGATCTACGGCAACTACGTGGTGCGCGGGCTGCTCGGCGAGGGTGGGATGGGAGTGGTCTACGCGGGCGAGCACCGCTTCCTCGGCGACCGTGTCGCGCTCAAGGTGCTGCACGGCAACTTCCGCGGCGACAACGAGGTCGCGCAGCGCTTCTTCCACGAGGCGAAGGCGGCGCGAGAGATCGACCACCCGAACGTCGTCCGCATCCTCGACTTCGGCGAGTCCGGGACCGGCGACCTCTACCTGGTGATGGAGCGACTCGAGGGGCAGTCGCTCGCGGAGCTGCTCGCCGAGGGTGCACTGACCGAGGAGAGCGCCGCCTTCATCGGCGCCGAGGTGGCCGACGGTCTTGCTGCGGCGCACAAGAAGGGGATCGTCCACCGGGACCTCAAGCCGGCCAACGTCTTCATCGCCGGCGAGAAGGTGAAGCTGCTCGACTTCGGCATCGCCAAGATTGCTGCGATGCAGCGAACCGACACCGGCGTGGTGCTCGGGACGCCGGCCTACATGTCGCCCGAGCAGGCGCGCGGCATGAAGCACGTGGGCCCGGCGACCGACATCTACGCGCTCGGCGCGCTGCTGTACGAGGCGGTGACCGGGCGGATGGTGTTCGAGGAGGAGGACCTGCGCGCGCTGTACGCGCAAATCTTCTTCAAGCCGGCGATGAAGCCGTCCAAGCTCGCCGCGGTCTCCGACGAGATGGAGGCGCTCATCATGCAGTGCCTCGAGAAGGAGGTCGAGCCGCGGCCGGCCAGCATGGAGGAGGTGCGCGACCGCCTGCGGGCGATCGCCGGCGCCTCGTTCGGCGCGCGCGGGATCGCCCTGCGCGCCACCGATCCGCGCCGCACCGCGCTCGACGCCCTGCACACCACGACGATGGCCTCGAGCGGCGAGGTGTTCCCGCGCGTGCTGTCGCGGCCGCCGGGACGGAGGCGGAGCCAGCTGCTCTGGGCGCTCGGCGGGGCCTCCGCGCTGTTCGCGCTGGCGGTGACGCTGGCGGCGCTGCGCATCGGTGGCCATCCAGATTCGCCGCGCCCCGCGCCGACCGCCGTCGCGCCCGTGAAGCCGCCCGCGCCGGTGGTGACGCCGATGACCGTGCCCGCCGCGAACCCGCCCGGCGCGCTGCCGCTCGTCGTGGTGCGCAGCGAACCCACCGGCGCCGAGGTGTTCGTCGACGACCAGCCGGCCGGGCGCACGCCGGCGATCCTCCACGTCGCGCTGCCGCACGAGGTGGTGCTTCGCCACGAGGGCTACCACCCGGCGCGCGAGGTGCTCTCCGCGCCCGGCGAGGCGACGATCAAGCTCACGCCGGTGCGTCACGCGCCGCTGCCCCGTCCGCCGCAGCCGCAGCCGCAGCAACAGCAACAGCAGCAGCGGTCGCTCGACGCGCCGCCCCCGGCACGCGAGACGCTCGACTGATCAGAGCGGGTCGCGCAGCGTCGCGCCGAGCAGCGTGACCAGCGCGAGCACGAGCGGCAGCAGCACCAGGAACACGACGAACGCGCAACCCATCACGTCGCGGGCGCGCAGCTTGAGCAGCCCGAGGATGGGCAGCATCCAGAACGGCTGCACCAGGTTCGCCGGCGCCTCACCGAGATCGTAGACCTCCACCATCCAGCCTCCAGGCGGTGAAGCCGAGGGCGGCGCGGCCGAGCAGGCCCGGTCGATCGTCGAGGGCGCTCATTGTCGTCTTCTCACTGTCGGATCGCCGACCGCTTCAAGGCCCCCCGACCTCGGCGGGCGCGGTGGACGCATCGGGCCGACTATACTGCGGCACCATGATCACCTTCAGCCGCGATCCCGTCGCCGCCGAGCGCGAGATGCACGCGCTCATCTACTACCTCACGGCGTTCGGCTACATCGACGGCCACTTCGATCTCGACGAGAAGGACTACATCCGCGACCTCGTCAGCAAGCTGGTCGTGGCCCGCGCCGCGGCCGCGCTGCGCGCCGACGATCCCTCCTTCTCCGACGTGGTAGCGCGCTGGACGCGCCACTTCCACGAGGTGCTCGACCAGATCGATCACGAGATCCTCTCCTACTTCGCCGAGTCGGTCGGCGAGGGCGAGACGGCCGAGCAGTACGTCATCGCGCGCCTCAAGCTGCGCTGCTACGAGCTGTACCAGCAGTTCGACCCGCGCAACCGCGAGGGCCTCCTCACCACCGTCGACGAGCTGATGAATGCCGACGGCGTCGTGCACGAGAACGAGCAGAGCTTCCGCGACGAGCTGGACCGCCTCGTCCACGCCTCGATCGAGCCGCCGAAGGCCGGGCTCCCGGAGCAGCGCTCGGGCGCCCTCGTCGTCGAGCCGGCGCGCACGCTGGCCCCGCGGATCCCCGACCACGACTTCTTCAAGGGCGCGGAGTGGCACTGGGCGCGCGACCCGGAGACGTTCGCCCACCAGGCGGAGCGCGACATGGCGCTGTGCGACCAGGTGATCGCGCGCCTGGAGCAGCAGCGCCTGCGCGGCGTGGGCCGGCTCTCGGGGGCGAGGGACGTCGGCGACTTCGCGGGCGGCTCGCCGTTCCTCGACGGGCACACCTACGTGCTCGCGCCAAAACCGGACAAGGATTACGAGCTACTGGTGATTGGCGATCTCCATGGTTGTTATTCCTGTTTGAAGGCGGCCCTGCTCCAGGCCGATTTCTTCGCCAAGGTGGAGGCGCACCAGCTCGAGCCCGACAAGCACCCTGAGACGAAGCTGGTGCTGCTCGGCGATTACATCGATCGGGGCCGTTATTCCTACAATGGCATTCTCCGCACCGCGATGCAGCTGTTCCTGACGGTGCCCGATCACGTCTACATGCTGCGCGGGAATCACGAGTATTACGTCGAGCTCGGGGGCCGGGTGATGGCGCCGGTTCGCCCCGCCGAGGCAATGCAGTCGCTGCAGGGGATTGCGGGAAACGAGGTGTTCGCGCGCTACATGCATTTGTTCGAGGCGCTCCCCAATTTCCTGCTCTTCGATCGCACGCTGTTCGTCCACGCCGGCATTCCCCGCGAGCGGACGCTCGCCGCGAAATGGACCGGACCGGAGTCGCTCAACGACCCGGACCTGCGATTCGAAATGCTGTGGAGCGATCCGAGCGAGGCGGAGGCGATTCCCCAGGAGCTGCAGGACGAGAACGCCCGCTTCCCGTTCGGCTCGCGGCAGTTCCGGGCATTCATGTCGCGGCTCGGGGCCACCACGCTGGTGCGCGGCCACGAGCGGATCGTCGAAGGCTGGAAGCAGGTGTACGACTTCCCCGACGCGCGGCTGTTCAGCCTCTTCTCCGCCGGCGGCGCGCGCAACCGCGACCTCCCCGAGACGAGCAACTACCGCGAGGTCACTCCGATGGCGCTCACCTTCCGCCACCGGAACGGGGTGAGCCAGCTCACGCCCTTCGTCATCGATTACGAGCGCTACAACGATCCGCGCTTCAACGCCTTCCTGACGCGGGCCTGATCGGTCGCGGGCGATCCATACTGCCGCCGCTCTATCGGAGGCCGCTCGATGTCCATCCGTCACGTCGCGCTGCTCGCCCTCGCCGCCGCCGGCTGCGCGAAGATCCACGACGTGACGACATGACCTCGGCGCAGGGCAAGGCGCTGCTCCAGTGCCTGGACGATGTCTGCCCGTCGAGCAACGGCGGCCCATGCGATGAGAGCGACCCGTTCTACGACCCGTTCCTGTGCAACGAATGCCTGCAGTTCGCGCAGTCGTTCGGCGGCCCCTGCTCCGCCGACCTCGACGACTGCTCTGCGGACGGCCCCTAGCCGCCGGGGTTCGCGAGACCACGAGAGTGGCGTAGAGTGCCCCCGATGAGCCGCCCCCAAGGCGAGGCGATCGGAGCCCCACCGAGGATCGGACCGTTCCGCATCCTCTCGACCCTCGGCCAGGGGGGGATGGGCGTCGTCTACCGGGGCGAGGACGAGCGCGGCCGGCAGGTCGCCATCAAGACGGTGCGCGTGCCGCGCGAGAGCGATCTCGCCGGCATCCGGCTCGAGATCCACGCGCTGACGAGGATCGAGCACCCGGGGGTGGTGAGGATCGTCGGACAGGGTGTGGAGCGCGGCCTGCCCTGGTACGCGATGGAGCTGCTCGTCGGCGCCACGCTGCAGGATTTCTGGCGCACGCTCTGGGACCCCGACCACAGGAACATCGCCGAATCCTCGACCGCCGACGGCTCGGCGAGCGACCCGCTCGCGCGCACGATGGAGGCGGCGCTGCCGCTGCCCGAACAGATCGTCACGATGACGGGCGGCACCGACGAGGGGTGGGAGCGCGGCGATTCGGGCGACGGGTGGCCGATCGATCTCCACAAGGACGGGCCGCGCGCGCCGGTGGCGCAGGGCCGCCTCGACGACGTGCTGACGCTGGCGCGGCGGCTCTGCGATCCGCTGGCCTTCATCCACGGCAAGGGCATCGTCCACCGCGACCTCAAGCCCAACAACATCTTCATCCGCCCCGACGGCCGGCCGGTGCTGATGGACTTCGGCCTGGTGTCACACGCGCGCGGCGGCGTGGGGCGCGAAGCGCTCGAGGTCGCGGGCAAGATGGTGGGCACCGTCGGGTACATGGCGCCCGAACAGATCCTCGGGCAGCCCGTCGACGCGCGCACCGACCTCTACGCCTTCGGCTGCATCCTCTACGAGCTGCTCACGGGGCGGCTGCCGTTCCTCTCGGCGAGCACCTCGGGGATGTTCGATCACCACCTCTCGACCCCGCCGGTGCCGCCGTCGCAGATCGCCTGCGACGTGCCCTCGGCCCTCGACCAGCTGGTGCTCGGGCTGCTCGAGAAGCGGCCGCGCGAACGGATCGGCCACGCCGACGACGTGGCGAAGGCGCTCGTCGAGCTGGGCGCCGAGCCGGGCGACAATCGTGCGCCGGACGCGCGCGCCCGCGCCTACCTGTATCGCCCGGAGATCGCCGGCCGCGAGGCGCTCCTCGCCGACCTGGCGCGCTGCCTGGAGGGCGCCTCCGACGGGCGCGGCGCGATGGTGCTGCTCGCCGGCGAGAGCGGCGTGGGCAAGACCTGCGTCGCCGCCGAGGTCGCGCGGCTGGCGACGGTGCGGCGCATCCAGGTGGTGGTGGGCGAGTGCCTGGCGCTCGGCACGCACGACGCATCCACCGTGGACTCCGCCCGCGGCGCGCCGCTCCACCCGTTCGCGCGCCTCCTCCAGTCCGTCGCGGACCGCTGCCGGCAGCACGGGCGCGCGCGCACCGGCGAGCTGCTCGGGGTGCGCGCCAAGATCCTGCGCCCCTACCAGCCCGCCCTCGCCGCGCTCCCCGGGCTGTCGGACATCGCCGACCCGCCCGAGCTGGCCGGCGCGGAGGCGCGGCACCGCGTCTACGCCTCGCTCGCCGAGACGCTCGTCGCGTTCGCGCGCGACCAGCCGCTGCTGCTGGTGATCGACGACCTCCAGTGGGCCGACGAGATGACGCTCGGCTTCCTGGCCTCGCTCGGGCCCGAGTTCTTCGCCCACGGCCGCGTCGTGGTGCTCGGCACCTACCGCTCCGACGAGATGACCGCGGGGCTGCGCGCGCTCGTCGGCGCGCCGGGCGTGACCACCTTCGAGGTGGGCCGGCTCGACGAGCCCACCGTCGGCGCGATCGTCGGCGACATGCTCGCGATGTCGCCGCCTCCCGAGTCGCTGGTCAAGCTCCTCGCCCGGCACACTGAGGGCAACCCGTTCTTCGTCGCCGAGTACCTGCGCGCCGCCGTCGCCGAGGGCCTGCTCTACCGCGAGGGCGGGCGATGGCGGCTGGCCGAGGGCGACAATGCGGGCGATCGTCCGGCGACGGGCTCGAGCGGCAGCGGCGAGCGCCTGCTGGAGCGATTGCCGGTCCTGCCGCGATCGCTCCGCGAGCTGGTCGGGCGGCGCCTGGCCGGGCTCGATCCGGTGGCGGGCGAGCTGCTCGAGGCGGCGGCGGTGCTCGGCCGCGAGTTCGCTCTTCCGCCGTGGCTCGCGGTGGCCGGGCGTGAGGAGAGCGACGCCCTCGAGGCGGCCAAGGCGCTCATCGAGCGGCAGGTGCTCCAGCTCGACGACGACGGCCGTTACCGCTTCGTGCACGACAAGCTGCGCGAGGTCGCCTACGATCGCATCCCGCTCGAACGCCGTCACGCGCTCCACGCCCTCGCCGCGCAGGCGATCGAGCGCGACCACGCCGGCTCCTCGGACCTGCGGTTCCAGTACCAGGCCCTCGCCCGCCACTTCCGCGAGGCCGGGGTGTGGTCGAAGGCGGTCGACTACCTCGAGCGGGCGGCCGAGCAGGCGATCGAGAGCTTCTCGAACCGCGAAGCGCTCGCCATCCTCGGCGAGGTGATCGCGCTCTCGACCAGGGTGGAGGGCGGTGTCGCGCCGCTCCGCCTGGCGCGCTGGGAGCACCTCAACGCGGAGGCGCACTTCGGCATCGGCGAGCCGCACGAGCTGCGGGTGCACTCCGAGAAGGCGCTCGCGCACCTCGGGTTCGCGGTGCCGCGAGGGCGCGCCTCCTGGATGGTCGGACTCGCCGCGCAGGCGGTGATCCGCATCGCGCACGGCCTCCTCCCGTCGCGGCACCACGGCCTGCACCGCGCGCACGAAATCTCCCGCCAGGCTTCCGCCGTCTACGCCCGCCTGTTCGACTACTACGTCGTCGATAGCCAGCCGATCCACGCGTTCTACTGCGGCCTGCGCAATCTCAACCTCGCCGAAGGGTCCGCCCCGACGCGCGCCAAGGCCCGCGGCTATACGATGATGAGCCTCCTGCTCAGCGTCACGCCGCTGCGACGAACCGCGCACGCGTGGGCGAAACGGGCCATCCAGCTCGCCGAGGAGATCGGCGATCCCGCGACGCTGAACTACGTCTACTGCCGCGTCGCCTGCCTGTGGGGCCAGGCGTCGCGATGGGACGACTGCAACGGCGACCTCGCCCGCGCCATCGCGGTCGCGCGGGAGGCGAGCTACCAGCGCGGCGTCGGCGACGCGCAGGTGGTGTCGGCGGCGTGGTCGTTCATCCAGTCGCGGTTCACCGAGTCGCTCGAGCTTGGCCGGAGCGCGCGCGAGGACGGCATCGCGCGAGGCGACGGCCAGATCCGCGCCTGGGGCAGCTGCTCGATGGCCCAGATCCACATTCGCCACGGCGACGATCTCGCGGCGCTCCGCGAGCTCGACACCGTGATGCAGTGGGTGGAGAGCGCGGGGACGCGGCTCGACGTGATCTGGTTCCACTCCCTGCGCGCGCGGGCGCGCCTCCAGTCGGGTGACCGCGCTGGGGCGCTCGCCGACGCGGACCTGGCGCTCCGGCGGATGCAGGAGAAAAAGATGGTCGGCTACTTCTACCAGCCGCCCGCGGTCGCGCTGTGCGAAACCTACCATGCGCTGCTCGACGACTTCGGCGGCGGCGAGGCGGTGCGGAGGGACCTGCTCGCGAAGGGGCGCCGCGCCGTCGCGATGCTCGTGGGCCTGTCGGACATCTACGACTTCGTGGTCCCGTGGGCCCACCACGCGCGCGGCGAGCAGGCGCGCTGCGAGGGCAACACGGCGGCCGGCCGTCACTTCCGCGCGGCGCTCGCCGGGGCCGAGGCGCGATCGCTGCGCTACGAGGCGGCGCGCGCGCACCTCTCGCTGGGCGCACTCGGCGGGCCCGAGCGCATGCAGCACCTCGAGCAGGCGCTCGCGACGTTCACCGCGCTCGGCTGTGCGCCCGATGCCCTCCGCGCCCGCGCGCTCCTCGACGAGAAGCCGACGAGGTAAGGCCATGCCGCTCGATGACAGTGACGTCGCACGCCTCGCCTGCCCCACCTGCCGCGGCGCTCTCTCGCACGCGGGCGGCGCGCTCCGCTGCGGCGGCTGCGGCGCCCGCTGGCCGATCGAAGGCGGCCTCGCGCGCCTGTACCGCGAGGAGGAGGTGCGCGGCAACGACCGCCTCCTGCGCCACATCTACGACGCGCTGCCCTCGTGGCACGACCCGTCGGTGCGCTACCTCCTCGCGCTCTTCCAGGCCGGCAGCGAGCGCGCGGTCCGCGACGGCTACATGCCGCGCCTCGAGCTGTCGTCGCTGCGGCTGCGCCCCGACGGCTCGCCGCCGCGGATCCTCGAGGTGGGGATCGGCACCGGCGCCAACCTGCCGCTCGTGCGCCGCGACCTGCCCTGCGGGCTGCCCGTCGAGATCTGGGGCGTCGATCTCAGCGCGGGGATGCTCGGCGTGCTGCGGCGCCGGCTCGCCGCGAGCGGCCACCGTGACGTACGCCTCGCCATGGCCGACGCCCACGCCCTTCCCTTCCCCGACGGCAGCTTCGATCGCGTGTTCCACACCGGCGCCGCCGGGAGCTACCGCGATCCGGCGCGCGCCCTCGCCGAGATGGCGCGCGTCGCGGCGCCGGGGACGCCGATCGTCGTCGTCGACGAGCAGCTCGACCCGAGCCGCCCCCTGCCGCTCGTGCAGCGCGCGCTGTTCCGGCTCGTCACCTTCTACGAGCCGCGGCCGCACGCCCCCGTCGAGCACCTGCCGGCGGGCGCGCGGGACGTGCTGACGGAGCAGGTCTCGCGCTTCTTCTACTGCCTGCGGTTCCGGATGCCGCAGGCGTCGTGAGTCACGAGCTCCAGTCGAGCAGCTTCCGCGTCCGCTCCTTGAGGTCGGTCGACAGCCGCTCGATGATCACGTCGTCGAGCCCGAGCAGCGAACGGCCCACCATCATGAGCGCCGCCGCGTCGCCGCGGTCGACCGGCCCGACGTAGATCCCCTGCAGCTTCGCCAGCGCGTTGGCGAAGCGCACGAAGTTCGCCGGCGCGGCGCGATTGCCGGCGTCGAACTCGCCCGAGTCGCGGATCGCGTCGGTGACCGGCCCCGGCAGCCGCCACTTCTCCGCGCAGGCGACCGCCACCGTGCGGTGGGTCTGCTGCACCGTCTCCATCCACTCGTTGGCGTCGATCCAGGTGCCGCCCGCGGGCCCCGTGAACTCCTTCTCCGCCTCGAGGAGCATCGCCGCCATCACCAGCTTGCCGACGTCGTGCAGCAGGCCGGCGAGGAAGGCGACCTCGCCCTCCTTGCTGCCCGAGAGCGCCGAGAGGTCGCGCGACAGCATCGCCACCGCGAGCGAGTGCTCGCGCATCGCGCGCACGTGCTGGTTGATCGTCTCGTTGCGCGACCGGTGCAGCTTGCGCGTCGCCAGCTCGAGGAGCAGCGACTTGATCGACTCGGCGCCCAGCCGCCGCACCGCCTGCGCCAGCGTCTCCGACGGCTCCGAGGCGGTGTAGCCGACGCCGTCCACCGCGCGCATCACCTGCACCGCGAGCACCGGGTCGCGCTCGACGGTGCTGACGATCTCGTCGAGCGGACACTCGGGGTCGACCGCCAGCGTCTGGCAGGTGGTCGCCGTCCCCGGCGGCAGGGGGATCGCCAGCCGATCGGTGGCGATCCGGTTGAGCACGATCTTCTCGAGCTGCCCGCCGAGCCGGGTCGCCACGGCCGCCTCTCC
>JAJXSP010000191.1 GCA_021784515.1 Myxococcales bacterium
GGGTCGCGACCGATGGCGCGCGCCACCTCGCGCGCGCGCGGCCCCGGCGCGACGGTGGCGAGGTCCACGAAGCGCCCCTCGGCGCGCGACACGATCTTCGAGCACACGGCGATCGCGTCGCCGTCGCCGAGGGCGAGGTCGGCCGCCTCGAGCGCGCGAAGGATGATCGGCCCGAGCGCGTCGCCCGGCTGGACGAGCGGCACGCCGGGGAGGGCGCGCAGCGCGAGGCGGTCGGCGCAGCGGGCGGCGGTGGGCATGAGGGCGCATGATGGATCGGGGGCCGCCGCGGCGTCCACTCGTGGTTTAGAATCCGCGCCCACCCCGCGACAGGAGACGTCATGCTCGCCCGCGCCCTCGCCTTCGCCCTCTGCGCCACCGCCCTCGCCGCCGCCCCGGCGCGCGCCGAGGGCAAGCCCACCACGACGGTGACCTGGCACGGCCACGCCGCCTTCACGATCACCACGCCGACGGGCAAGGTGCTGCTGATCGACCCGTGGCTCACAAACCCGATGAATCCCGAGAAGGACCCGATCGGGAAGCTGGGAAAGGTCGACTTCATCCTGATCACGCACGGCCACTTCGACCACGTCGGCGAGGCGGCCGAGATCGCGAAGAAGACCGGCGCGCGCCTGGTGGCGACCTTTGAGCTCGGCCAGAACCTGGCGCGCATCGGCGGCGTTCCGGCCAATCAAATGGGGTTCGACACGCTTGGCAACATCGGGGGAGAGCTGCCGATCACCGACGAGGTGACGGTCGTGTTCACGCGGGCGATCCACTCGAGCGGCCTCGACACGCCCGACGGCGAGAAGAAGGGGACGCCGATTCAATACGGCGGCGAGCCGGTGGGCTTCGTCCTCAAGATCAAAAACGGCCCGACCATCTACGACACGGGCGATACGGCCTATTTCTCGGACATGGCGCTGATCGGCGAGAACGCGCCCGACCTCGCCCTGATCAACATTGGAGGCCATTTCGGGATGTCGCCGGCGCAGGCGGCGCGCGCCGCGAAGCTGGTGAAGGGGAAGCTGGTCATTCCCCACCACTACAAGACGTTCCCGATCCTCACGCAGGATCCGGCGCCCTTCTTCAAGGCCCTCGACGGACAGAAGATCGCCCACCGGGAGCTGAAACCGGGGGAGTCGCTGACGTTCGAGGGGAACAAGCTGAAGAAGTAGGCAGCAGAACCGCCCAAAGGACTGCGAAAGGCGAAATCCAATGAACATCGGAATCATCGGGGGAACTGGCAAAGAGGGAGTCGGGCTGGCGGTGCGGTGGGCGCGGGCGGGGCATCGCGTGCTGCTCGGGTCGCGCGACGCCGCGAGGGCGAAGGCGAAGGCCGATGAATTGCGCGCCGCGGGGCACGGCGTCGTCGAGGGTGGCGACAATGAATGGGCGGCGCGCGGGGCGGAGGTGGCCGTTCTCGCCGTGCCCTATTCGGCGCACGAGGCGACGCTGCGCGGGTTGGGAGATGCGCTCGCCGGGCGGATCCTCGTCGACATCACGGTGCCGCTCCAGCCTCCTCGGGTGACGGTCGTGCAGCTGCCGCCGGGGAAGGCCGCCGCCCTCGAGGCGCAAGCGATCGTCGGGCCGGCGACGCGGGTGGTGGCGGCGCTCCATCACGTCAGCGCGGCTCACCTCGCCGACCCGGCGCACGTCATCGATTGCGACGTGCTGGTGTGCGGCGACGACGAGCCGGCGCGCGCGGCGGTGATCGGGCTGATCGGCGACCTCGGACTCCGCGGGATCGATGCGGGGGCGCTCGCCAACGCGGTCGCCCTCGAGTCGCTGGTGCCGGTGCTGATCCACCTCAACAAGCGCACGCGCAGCGCCGGGACGGGGATCCGCATCACGGGCATTCCGGGGCGGTAGCGTCGGACGTCTCGGCCGTCTGGGGGGACGGTCCTTCGTTTCTTCGCCGGCCATTGGGCCGGTTGATTCGCTTGGGGGGGCGGGGCGAAGAAGCAAAGGACGCGTCCCTCGTCTTTCGGTCGTCTTTCGGTCGTCCTCGTTCGCGTTGTCGGTCTTCCGCTATGCTGCGCGCATGGAAACCAGGCTGTCGCTCCTCGCGCTGACCTCCCTCGCTGCCTCGTGCTCCGGCCCGCCGGCCACCCCTCCCGGCGAGCAGGCGCGCGCGATCCAGATCGGCGACGCGAAGGACCTCATCGGCGGGCCGAAGGCATCGGGCCGCGTCGGCGATTTCCTGCTCGCCAACGGAAAGGTGCGCTTCGTGATCGCCGCGGCCGGGCGCTCGCGGGCGTGGTTCCCGACGGGCGGCGTGCTCCTCGACGCCGATCGCGTCCGCGCCGCCGGCGAGCCCGACGACGATCGCCTCCAGGAGATGGTGACGCGCGTGGGCGACCTGCGGATCCTCTACGCCGACAAGGTCGAGGTGGCGGCCGACGGCTCCGACGGCGGAAACGCGGTGGTGCGCGTGACCGGCCACGACATCGCCGTGCCGATCCTCCAGGCTGTGCGCCCGCAGCCGCCGAGCAACGTCACCGCCGTCACCGAGTACCGCCTCGCGCCCGACGCCGAGAGCCTCGAGGCGGTCACCACCGTCACCGATCAGGGCGGCGCCGATCAGTCGCTGCAGGTGGGCGACGTGTTCGTGATGGCCGACTTCCTCACCCTCTACGCACCGGGCTACGGCGCCGACAAGGGCGCGCTGATGTCGTCGCGCGCGCTGCGCTACTTCGCCGGCTTCGGCGGCGCCGTCTCCTACGCCTACCAGGTGCCCGGCAAGACGCTGACACCGATCTTCCCGCAGAACGAGATCTTCGCGCTCGGCACGCTGCCGCTCCACCTGCCGGCGCACGGCACGGCGAGCTTTTCGCGCACCTTTGCGGTCGGCACCGGCGACGTCGCGTCGCTGCTGCCGGAGATCGTGCGCCGCGAGGGCGGCGACCAAAAGCAGCTCGTCACCGTCGCGGGCACGGTGAGCGAGACCGGCACCAAGCGACCGATCGCGGGCGCGCAGGTGGCATTCTCCGACGGCAAGGGGCCCTACGCGATCGCCGTCACCGACGCGATGGGCCACTACACCGCGCCGCTCGAGGCGGGCAGCTACGGCGCCGTCCCCACCGCTGGACCGGTCACGGGCGCGAGCGCGACGATCGTCGCCACCGCCGGCGCGGCGCCGCCCGCCGGCGATCTCCAGGTGACCGCCACGGGCCAGGTCGCGCTCGATCTGAAGGACGCCGCGGGCGGCCCGACGCCGGCGCGCGTGCAGCTCTTCACGAAGGACGGCGCCTCGTTCGATCCGATCTTCTCCGTCGACGGCAAGGGCGGCGCCACGCTGCCCCCGGGCGACTACCGCGCCGTCGTCTCGCGCGGCTTCGAGTGGGAGGCGGCGACGGTGCCCTTCACGGTCACGGCGGGCCAGACCGCCACCGTCGCGGCGACGATCGGGCGCGTGGTCGACACCTCGGGCTTCATCGCGATCGACTCGCACACCCACACCGCGATCTCCGTCGACAGCCAGCTCGATCCCCGGGTGCGCGTGGCGCAGGCGCTCGCCGACGGCGTGGAGCTGGTGATCACCACCGACCACGACGTGGTGTTCGACCTCGCGCCGACCGTCGGCGACATGGGCCTTTCGGGCACGTTCGCCACCGCCGTCGGCTGCGAGGTGTCGCCGGTGCTGGGCCACATCAACGGCTACCCGGCGATGATGAGCGCGGCGTCCGACACCGACGGCTACTGGGCGGTGAAGTGGTGGAGCGAGCAGCCGAGCCACGAGTTCATCCAGGACCTCTGGCCAGCCGACATCTTCGCCGCCGTCCGCGACAAGCTCGGCGCCGACGTGGTGCAGATCAACCACCCGCGCTCCAGTCAGGGCGTGTTGAACTGGGTCGGCTACGACCCGAACAAGGGGCTGGCGTCGGTGGACAAGACGCAGTTCGACACCAACTGGGACGTGATCGAGATCTGCAACGCCGGCTGCGACCGCGCGCCCACCTCGGCGGACGGCCAGGCGCTGCGCGACTACTACAGCTTCCTCAACCAGGGGCTGCGCAAGGGCGCCGTCGGCGTGTCCGACGAGCACGGCACCAACTTCCTCGGCAGCGCGCGCACGATGGTCGAGGTGCACGACGACGACCCGAAGACGCTCGACCCGAACGAGGTGTGGATGTCGCTCAAGAGCGGGCGCGGCGTCGTGATGGCGGGCGCGTTCGCCACCGCGACGGTGAAGGACGACGCGGGCGCGCTGGTCGGGATGGGGCAGCTCGCCAAGGCGACCGGCAAGCAGGTCACGCTCCACGTCAAGGTGCAGGCGCCCTCGTGGATCGCCACCGATCGGATCACGGTGGTGGTCGACGGCGCCGAGGTGACGGGCGTGCCGATCGCGAAGCCGGCCGGCGCGCCGCCGGCGGTGCGCTTCGACGACGACATCACGTTCGACGCGCCGGCGGCCGACGCCTGGGTGATGGTGATCGTCGACGGCGACGCGCCGATGGCCCCGGTGCTCGGCGCGATGCCGCGCACCATCACCAACCCGATCTACCTCGACCGCAACGGCGACGGCGCGTTCCAGGCGCCCGGCCTCTGAGCGCGGTGTCCGTCGTCGCCGCCGTCGAGACGGTCGCGCTGCGCAAGCGCTACCCGAAGGTCGAGGCGCTGCGCGGCGTGTCGCTGCGGATCGAGCCGGGCGAGATCTTCGCGCTCCTCGGTCCGAACGGCGCCGGCAAGACCACCTGGATCTCCGTGGTGTGCGGGCTGGTGCGCCCCACCGACGGGAGCGCGGCCGTGATGGGCCACGACGTCGTGCGCGAGGCGATGGCCGCGCGCCGCCTCGTCGGGTTGGTGCCGCAGGAGGTGGTGTTCGATCCCTTCTTCACGCCGCGCGAGGCGCTGCGCTTCCAGATGGGCTACTTCGGCGTGCGACCCGACGGCGCGCGCATCGACGAGGTGCTGGCCGCGGTCGGGCTCAGCGACAAGGCCGACACGAATGCGCGCGAGCTGTCCGGCGGCATGAAGCGGCGGCTGCTGATCGCCAAGGCGCTCGTGCACCGGCCGAAGGTGGTGTTCCTCGACGAGCCGACGGCGGGCGTGGACGTGGAGCTGCGCCGCGACCTGTGGGCCTACGTGCGGCGCGTGCGCGCCGAGGGCGCGACGATCGTGCTCACGACGCATTACCTCGAGGAGGCGGAGCAGCTCGCCGACCGCGTGGCGGTGATCGACCGCGGCGCGCTGATCGCGCTCGACCGCCCGGCGACGCTGCTGGCGCGCCACGGCGAAAAGCGCATCCGGGTGGAGCTGGGCTCGCCGCTCGAGGCGCTGCCGCCGCCGCTCGCCGCGCGCGGCGCCACCGTCGACGCGAGCCGCCGCGTGCTCGAGTGCCCGTTCCCGGCGCACGGCGTCTCCGACCTCTTGTGCGACCTCGCCGCGCTCCAGGGCGTGGTCGACCTGCGCACCGAGCAGCCGTCGCTGGAGCAGGTCTTTCTCGCGCTCACCGGGGGAGAGAAGCGGTGAATCCGATCGGCTTCCGCACGCTGCTCGCCAAGGAGACGCGGCGCTTCCTCAAGGTGCCCGGCCAGACCATCGGGCAGCCGGTCATCACCACGTCGCTCTATTTCCTCGTCTTCGGCTTCGCGCTCGGCGGGCGGCTGCGCGAACTGGATGGGATCCCCTACGTCCGGTTCATCGTCCCCGGGCTGATCATGCTGGCGGTGATCCAGAACGCGTTCCTCAACACGGCGTCGTCGCTGTTCGTGATGAAGATCCAGGGGACGATCGTGGACCTGCTGGTGGCGCCGCTCTCCGTCGGCGAGATGCTCGGCGCGTTCGTGCTGGCGGCGATGGGGCGCGGCTGCCTGGTCGGCGCGGTGGTGTGGCTCGTCGCCGCGGCGTTCACCGGCGTCGAGGTGGCGCACCCGCTGTGGGCGCTCGCCTTTTCGCTCCTCGTCGCGGCGACGTTCGCCGCCCTCGGCCTCGTGGTGGCGATCGCCAGCGACAAGTTCGAGCAGCTCAACATCGTGCCGACGTTCGTGCTCACGCCGCTCACCTTCCTCGGCGGCGTGTTCTACAGCGCGCGCACGCTGCCGCCGGCGTGGGCGGCGGTGACGCGGGCGAACCCGATTCTCTACATGGTTGAAGGATTGCGTTACGGCATTGTCGGCGCGGCCGGCTCGCCGCCCGAAATCGGATTGGCGATCACGATCGGATTCCTGGCGCTCGCCGTCGGCGGCGCGTGGTGGATGCTGAAGTCGGGATACAAGCTGCGCGGGTAGGCGCGCTGCCCGCGTCGGAGCGCGCTTCTTCGCGCGCGCCTATGGGCACATCGGAAGCTGATCGATGCTCGGCGCGAGCGGGTGGGGGCCGACGACATTCTTTGAACATCCCGAGAACGTGCCGTCGAGATTCGTGACGTTCGTGCCGACCATGCGAACGTCGGTGTTGGACCCGCAGACGATGCCGTTCGTGAAATCGGCATTCGTGAGGTCCTTGACGCTTGTCGTCCAGTTGGACCCGAGCACCCAGAGCCCGCCGAGCCTGGCGCCGGTGTAGTCGCCGGTGCCGTTCACGTTCGAGCCGCGGATCACGCCCTCCGTGAGATCGGCGCCCCGCAACACGTAGTTGCCGAGCCAGTTGGCATTGACGGTGAAGCGGTGCAGGTTCGCCCCGCTGAAATCGACCGGCGAGAAGAAGTTGCCATCGAGCGTGGCGCAGGTGAGGTCGGCATTCGAAAGGTTCATCGAAATCCCCTGGCCGCGGTCCGTGCTCCACGCGCAGCCCCGGAGATCCGCGCCGCTGAAGTTGTTGCGAGCCTGGTTGCCATTGAGATCGTCGCAGTTCGCCTTCGCGGTCTGGCAGGCGTCGCCGACGCCGTCGTGGTCGAGGTCCTGCTGGTTGGGGTTCGGGACGCCTCTGCAATTGTCCATCACGTCGGGGACGCCGTCGCCGTCGCAATCGAGGAAGCGTGGATTGGGAAGCACCTGGGCGTTGGCGCAGGGCTGGCTCTCGCTCAGATCCAGCATGGAGGCGAGATCGGGCGCGTGGGCGAAATCCGGCGATTGGGCGAAATCCGGGGATTGGGCGAAATCCGGGGATTGGGCGAAATCCGGGGACTGGGCGAGATCGCCGCCGACGGCGAGGTCGGAGGGCACGGCGGCGTCGTGATCGCACGCCTCGCCCGGAGGGACGCAGCGGAGCGTGCAGGGATCGCAAACCAGCCCGGTCCCCGGGCAGCCGAATTCGGTCGCGCAGGTGATCGGGCCATCACCGGAGACGGCCTGGTCCGCGGGCGCCGGGCCGCCGAGGTCGGGGACGCCCACCGATGGGACATCGTGTGAGCAGCCGCAAAACGAGAGGATCGCCAGGAGGGGAGCGCGCCATGCGGATGGAAGCATCGGGTCCTCTAGTGATAGGGGGGAAGTCGATTGGACACGCGCACCGGAGCTTCACGCCACCTGCGGTGGCGCGAGGGCTTGGGAACGATTGGCTCGGTGGAAGGGCGCACGCCGTGGCGACGGTAGCACATGCCGGTGGTGCGATTGCGCCGGCCGCCGTCTTCGCGCGACGAGAGGCCGCGGACCCCGCCGGGCGGCTTGCGGACCTCGCCCGCTACTCCAGCTCGTGCTCGCTCTTCATCGCCTCGCCCTCGACGGCGCCGCCCTTGCCGAGCGCGCCCTCGCGGCGATAGAGCGAGAACTGGCCGTCGCAGTCGAGGTCGGCGCGCGCTTCGACCACGAACTTCGCACCGGGCCCCTTGCCCGTCGAGGTGAAGCGATATTGGAAGTAGTGCGGGTCCTCGATCGAGAAGCCGAGGGACTGCCAGGTCGGCGAGTGAAAGGCGGCGGGGTCGGGGCCGCACTTGTCGCCGGGCTGGCCGCAGCAGCCGCCGGCCGGGGTCCACTCCGTCGAGCGCGGGAAGGCGAAGCGCTTGCCGTCGGCCTTGTGCTCCTCGGCGAAGGCCTGCGCGCCCGTGAACAGCCGCTCCACGTTGGCGCGGGCCTCGCCGGTCTTCGAGCGCTTCATGTATTTCGTGAACGACGGGATGGCGACCCCCGCCAGCACCCCGAGGACCGGCACCACCGCCGCCTCGCCGTCCATCGCGGGCAGGGTGTAGGTCGAGACGAGACGGTCGCCGGTGAGCTTGGGCGCCATCTCGCGGGCCATGCGGCGGGCGGCGTGCGCGCCGACGATCGCGCCGGCGCCCTCCAGCGCTCCGGTGGTCTTCGCCTTCTCCTTCTCCTGCTCGAGCATGTTGAGCCCGACGCCCATCCCCGCGGTGATCATCGTCTGGGTGCCGGCGAGGCGCGTCGGGTCGCCGACCAGCGCGAGCTGCACCTGGCGCGGCCGGTGGTAGACGAGGCTCGCGACGCTGACGCCGTACTGCGCGACCATCGGCACGCCGGCGGCGCTCACCGCGATCGCCAGGTCGACCGCGTCGCTGTCGCGGCTGAGCTCGCGGCCGAGCGGGCTGCTCGCGTCGAGCGGGCGCGTCTTGCCGCGCGCGAGCGCCACCGCCGCGCGCACCTCGGCGTCGTCGCCGATCACCAGCGCGTCGTCCAGGCTGGCGACGGTGACCTTCTTCAGCTTGTAGAGGTCCACGCCCTCGACGACGCCGGCGGCGGGCAGCTGGAGCCGCCGCGCCGGCCCCGGGATGCGCAGCCACACCGCGAAGCTCGCCTGCTCGCCGAGCGGGCCGCGCGCGAAGGCGGCCGCGCCGTCGACGCGCGTCAGGTCCACGCCGAGGGTGCGGCCGAGGTGCTCGGCCAGCTCGTCGCGCATCTCGGGATCGGAGTCGAGCCACTGGCGGATCCAGGAGAGGCCGTTGTGGCGCACCACGGCGGCGGCGGTGGCGTCGGCGGGGATCAGGTCGAGCATCGACGGCTGCGCCGGGGCGGCGGCCGCGGCGGTGGCGAGCGAGGCGAGAGCGAGGGTGAGCCGGAACCTCATGGGCGCTCCTTGCGAAGGGGCCCCCACGGTATCACCGACGGGCTCTCAGACGATGGCGCAGCCGAGGTGGCGGCGGAGCGCGAAGTAGTGGTCGGAGATCGCCCACAGCAAGAGCTCGCGCACGCGCTCGGCGGGCGGCGCGCCAGTCGGGCCCTGGAGCAGCCCGCTTTGGCGGGCTTGGCCCTCAAAGGCGCCGACGGGGAGCGGCGCCTCGTGGCCGAGCAGGCGCGTGCCCGAGGCGAGGTCGCCGCCGAGGAGCAGCGCGGCGCGGTCGGCGGTGAAGTCCACGCCCGCCACCCACGCGTCGGCGTCGAAGGTCGCTCCCGCCTCGGCGTGGCGCCGCACCGCGAGGGCGACGCGCTCGCGCAGCTCGAAGTGCATCGACTCCTCGAACCACGCGAGCCCCCCCGCCACCGCCTCGGCGTCCTCTCCGGGCACCGCCACCTCGGAGCCGACGAAGGCGTGCGCCGCGAGGAACACCGCCCGCAGCCCGGCGGGCGGCAGCAGGCAGCGCAGGTAGAACTCGGGGCGCAGCAGCGTGACGAGGCGCGCGGCGATGAAAGCCTGCCGCGCCGGATCGGGCTCGGCGGCGAAGTCGACGCCGGCGATCAGCGATGGTACGAGCTGCGCGCCGTCGTGGGCGTTGAGCAGGCGCAGCCCGACGCGCCCGTCGCGCAGGTGCACGTCGGGCGGGTGCGCGTCGAGGACGCCGGCGCAGCGGCCGATCAACGTGGCCGGGCCGCCGCCGGTCGAGAGATCGGCGCGCGCGGCGCGCACGATACCGAGGCGCGCGAGCGGTTCGCCGAGCCGCACCGCGACCGTCCGATCGATCACGGCGAAGAGCAGCCCCACCGTCGGTGGCGCGGCGGGGTGCTGCACCCACGCGTCCCACGCCTCGCGCGCGAGCAGCGGTTCGCGCGGCGGTCGCGGCGGGTGGCGGGCGAGCCAGGCGGCCTCGTCGGGGCTGGCGGCGCGCAGGCAGTCGAGGGCGGCGCACAGGCACCACACCTCGTCGCGACGCCCGAGGTGGGAGTAGATGCGCCGCAGGGCGCGATAGGCGTCGACGCGACCGGGCTCGCGCCAGAGGATCGCGCGCTGCTCGGCGACCAGCTCGGCGATCCGCGAGGGCTCGTCGGGCGATGGAACCGAAGCCCGTTCCACTTGCCGTTCCGGTCCGCGTTCGCGTTCTCGTTCGCGCTCCCGTTCCCGCTCCCGTTCGATCGCTTCGCCGAGATCGACCGACGGCGGCCCGGCCGCGACCGCCTCGTCGCGTGGCGCAGGCGGTGGTGGCACCGCGAGCGTCACCGTGATCGCCGCCGGCGCGCCGCCGACGTCCTGGCCGCGGAAGCAGCGCGCCACGTCCTCCTCGCGTCCGAGCGCGTGGCCGAGCCGCTCGAGGTGCGACGCCGTCTCGTCGCACGGCTCGTCGGCGAAGGCCTGCTCGAGCAGGGCGAGGGCGGCCGCCCCCTCGCCGAGGTGATCCTCCTGGATCGCGGCGCATGCGGCGAGCAGCCGGCCGCGCACACTCCGACCGCCCGCGCGCCGGGCCGCCTCGCGGGCCGCCTCGGCGAGGCGCGCCCGCGCCGCCCGTTCGCGCGGCGACGGAGCCTCGCGCGTCCGCGCTCGCGGCGGGG
>JAJXSP010000192.1 GCA_021784515.1 Myxococcales bacterium
GTCGCGCCGGCACTCGTAGGCGAGGCAGAAGATGGTCGCCTCCGTCGGGCCATAGACGTTGTGCACGCGCGCGTTCGGGACGCAGGCCGACCATTCGGTGACGAGGTCGTCGGTGAGCGCCTCGCCGCAAAAGAGGGAATAGCGCAGCTCCTCGAGGCGGATCTCGCCAAAGAAGGGGCGCAGGTGGGCGAGGATCGACGGCACCATGAGGGCGCAAGTGATCTGGTGATCCTCGAGCAGCCCGTAAATGAAGGTGTATTTGATCGCGTCCGACGGCACGGTGTAGACGCAGGCCCCGCGGGACAGGGGGACGCAATAGGACATCAGCGACAGGTCGAAGGTGAGATCGAACATCTGGAGGACGCGGTCGGATGAGTCGATCTCGTAGCCCATCGCGAAGAAGGCGCGGAGGAACGCGCGCAGCGCCCCGTGGCCGATCGGAACCCCCTTGGGGACGCCGGTGCTGCCCGAGGTGAACAGGATGTAGGCGACGTCGTCGTCGGAGAGATCGCGGACCGGGGTCGGGGTCGCGCCCGGGCGGCGGAGGCCGGCGGTCGGGACGAGGTGCGGGATCAGCCCCGACAGGCCGGCGAAGCCGTCGCTGTCGCGGCTCGAGAGGACCACGCGCACCTCGGCCTGCCCGATGATGCCGGCGTTCCGCTCGGGCGGGGTGGACGGGCCGAGCGGCACCATCGTGCGGCCGCAGCACCACGCGGCGAACACGGCGGCGTAGGTCTCGAGGTCGTCCCAGGCGAGGATCCCGACGTTCCGCTCGGCGGGGAAGTCGCGCTCCAGGCGATCGGCGATCGCGGCGACGGCCTCGCCGAATTCCCGGTAGGTGTGGAATCGACCGCGGATGAAGAATGCCTTGTTGTCGGCCTGTTCAAGGCAGGAGCGCCGAACGAGATCGAGCATGTTGGACGTGGCCTCGGCGGGATCGGAATGGAATCAGATCGACCGCTCCCAGAGCAAGCGCCCGGTGCCGGGGAACAACGCGGCAAGCTCGGGCGACTCGGATTGAATGCGCCGGGCGATGGTGAAGCCGGCGCGGGAAAAGGCGCGCCGACTGGGCTCGTTCTCGACGACGGAGAGGATCTGCGCCTTTTCGACCTCGGGCTGCGCGGCGCGGCATTCGGCGATCGCGTGCTCGATGATCGCCCGCGTGACGCCGCCACCGCGGTGCGAGGGCACGACGTAGACCGATTCGACCTGCAGCGCCCCCGCCGCGCGCGGCACGTCCACGGCGGCGAGCAGCTGGAGCCGCGACTGGGCCGCCCGCCACCGCTCCGCGCCGAGCGCCCAGGCGAGCATATTGGCGCGCACGATGCTGCTCGGCGGGTTGCCCTGCGCCTCGATCCAGGTGGCGATGCCTCCGACGGGAGCGCCGTCGGCGAGGGCGAGCACGAAGTTGTCACAGCACAGCTCGCTGCCGGGGATCTCCTCGCGGAGGAGCGACTCCACCAGCGCGCGCAGGGCGTCGGGCGGAAGGTCGAACACGCGCTCGTAGACGGTGTGGCCGGTGCCCGAACGCTCCGCCTCGATGATCGCGGTGGCGACGAAATCGAGGTCGGCGAGGGTGGCGCGACGGAAGACGAGGCCGCTCACGACGACGACGAGGCCTCCTTCTGGACGTCGCGGCCGCCGGGGGCGCCCGGAACGTTGCTCGGCTTGTAGTCGGTCGGGTAATAGCCGTAGCGGTAATAGTAGTAATAGCGGCCGGCCCGACTGCCGAGGTTCACGTCGTTGAGGACCGCGCCGTAGATGTGCGCGTTCACGTCCCACAGGGCGCGGCGGCCGCGCATCGCGGCTCGCTTGGGCGTGGCGCCCGCCCGCAGCACCAGCATCACGCCGTCGGTGCGCGTGCTCATCACCAGCGCGTCGGTGACCACGCCGACGGGCGGCGAGTCGAAAATCACGCGGTCGAAGTGGTCGCACAGGTGGCGCACCACCTCGCCGAAGCGCTCCGACTGGAGCAGCTCGGCGGGGTTTGGCGGCACCGGCCCGGCGGGCAGCAGGAACAGCCCCTGGACGCCGGTGTTCTTCACCGCGTCGGCGATGGTCGCCTCGCCGAGGATCATCGTCGAGAGCCCCGCCGACGAGGGCACGCCGAAGGTGCGGTGGAGACGCGGCCGGCGGAGGTCGCCGTCGACCAGCAGCACGCGGCTCCCGCTCTGGGCCATGGTGATGCCGACGCTGATCGCGGTCGTGGTCTTGCCCTCGCGCGGACCGGTCGAGGCCACCAGCAGCGCCTTGAAGGGCCGATCCGGCGACGAGAAGAGGAGGCTCGTGCGCACCGAGCGGGCGCACTCCGCGATCGAGGAGTTCGGGTTCTCCATGATGTAGAGGTCGCGCCTGGCCGTGCTCTCGGCCCCGATCTCCTCCCCGTCGGGCGTGGGGATCGACGGCAGGATCCCGAGCAGCGGCAACCCGAGGCCGCGCTCCACGTCGTCCTGCGACTTCACCGTGCTGTCGGACAGCTCGAGCATCACGACCAGGCCGATTCCGAGCAGCAGGCCGAGCACCAGCGCGAGCGCCACGTTCTGGGGGCGATTGGGCCGCACGGGCGACGTCGGCGCCAGCGCCGGATCGAGCAGGCGGATGTTGTTCGTGCGCAGGAGCCCGACGACGTCCACCTCCTTCTGGCGCTTCACCATCAGGTCGTAAACCTGCCTGTTCTCGTCGCGCTCGCGCTTGAGCTGCGCGTACTGCAGCTCCAGCTTGTTCACCCCGAGCGCCTCCTGCTTGGCCCCCTCGAGGAACGACCGCAGGCGCTTCTCCTCGTCGGAGGCCTGGCGGTACTCGCTCTCCGAGGCCTCGAGCACCATCTGGATGGCATGGATGATGTCGGAGCGCACCTTGGCGATGCGCTCGTCGAGCGCGATCCGCTTGGGGTGCCCCTCGAGGTACTTCTCCGACAGCTCGGCGCGCTCGGACTGGAGCTTGAGATACTCGCGCCGGAACTCCTGGATCATCGGGTTGTCGGCGACCGGCTTGAAGCTCTCCGCCTTGAACTCGCTGCCCTTGGACTGCTCGAGCAGGCCGGCGAGCACGGAGCGCCGCGCCTCGATCTCGACCCGGGCGAGGTTCGCTTTGGTGAGGGCGTCGTTGATCGCGATGAGCTTCTCCGAGGAGATGTTCTGGCGCGCCTCCATCGACGTCGAGAGCACGTCGTGGTCCTGGCGGAACTGGTAGAGCGCCTTGTCGGACTCCTCGAGGCGCTTCTTCACGTCGGTGAGCTGCTCGGCGAGCCACGCCGAGGCGCCGTGCGTGGTGGTGAGCCGGCGATCGACGTTCTGCTCGATGTACTCCTCGGCGACGGCGTTGGCGAGGTCGGCGGCGCGCTGCGGCCGCGGATCCTCGATCGCGATCATCACGAGGCGCGACTCGCGCACCGGCGTCACGATCACCGCGTCGGAGACCATCCTGACCGGGTCCACGGCCGCCAGCGCGCGCGCGAGCGCCGCCGGGGGGAGGCGGGGATCGATGTGCAGGAACTCGAGGTCGTGGTCGAGGCCGAGCCGCGCGACCACCTTCTCGGCGACCATTCGGCTCTTCAGGACCTTGTACTGCGTCTCGAAGTACTCCTTGCTCGACCAGAAGCTGCCGGAGCCGACGTCGACGACCTCGGAGACGCCCTTCAACACCTGGGGTGGATTGGGGTCGATCACCAGGCTGACCTCGGCGCGGTAGATCGCCGGCTGGCGGAAGGTCCAGAAGGTGACGCCCGTCGTGACCAGGCCGAGCACCAGGCCGACCAGCCAGACGCGTTTGACGAGCGCGCCCCACAGTCTCATGAAGTCGACGCTCGGGGACTCGGACCCGGGGCCGGCGCCGGACGGAAGCTGCGGAGACTCAGGTTGCTGGGACATCGTGCGTCACCGTGGGTTGGTCAGCCCCGAGCGGCCGAGCGTTCACGCGGGCGGGAGATCTACTTGCTTTCCGTCGCCGAGGCAAGCGAGCCCAGCGCCGCGGAGACCCGGTCGGCCATGAGGCGCGAGAAGCGCACGGCGGCGTCGCGGCGGAGGTGGCTGCCGTCGTAGCTCTCGAACCGATCGACCGGCACGTCGATCCAGATGCCGCCGGCGCGCTCGAAGCGGGGGACGAACTCGCGCTCGTCGAAGCCGCCGAGGTCGCGCTCGAGCTTGACCATCGCGCTCGAGATGGGCGGCCGGAAGCCGAGCACGCGGATGCCGCGGGCGCGCCATTGCGCCACGCGGCGGAGCAGCCGCTCCTCGGCCTCCGGCGAAATGCGGTTGTTGTGGAACACGTCGCGATAGACGGTGAGCGCCTCGTCCGGCATTTCCGGAACCGTCCACGCGGCGATCCAGCCGTCCGGGTGATATTCGTTGTAGAAGGTGCGCGACCAGCGCGACGAGGAGAACAGCAGCGACGGCAGGTTCTTCAGCCGCACCGGCGCGAAGCGCTCATCGTCGGAGAGGAAGGTCTGTTTCTTCTCCGCCTTCGGCTTGCGCTCCTCGATGAAGCCGTTGGCATTGGCGGCGCGCGGCGTGAGCGACGAGCCGGTGACACCGAGGAGGATCGTCTTGGCGCGGCTCGCCGGATCGAGCACGTCCTCGACGGCCTGCAGGTATTCATCGGTGTAGGCGGCGGCGGAGAATCCGAAGTTGTAGATGCGGCGGCCGGGGAGGGCCTTTTTCATCTCGCCCGGCGAGAGCGATTTGTAGGTCCGCGAATCGCCGGCAATCACCAGGTCGGCGATTCCCCGCCAGCGCACCTTTTCCGCCCAATACTCCTCGGGCGGCTGGCCGGTATCGATCATCGTCCTGGGCCGGACGAGCGCCACCGCCGCGACCGCGGCCACGGCGGAAACCAGGGTGATGGAGAAACGGTGTTTGAGCACGAGGTCGGTCATCAGAACTGGAAATAGATGAATGCGCTGCCGGGGCCGCGCAGGTAGACCGCGCCCAGGATCAGCGCGACGAAGACCGCCGGCTCGAGCACCGCCAGCGACGGGAGCCGCGGCGCGAGCCGGGCGCGTTGGGGCGCGAGCGCCACCCACAGCTGGCGCAGGGCGATCAGGACGAGGAACACCAGCGCGTTCTTGTCGAGCTCCTCGATCGGCATGTCGAAGTGGAAGCGGCGGACGTCGAGCATGATGCCGATGATGCGGATCGCCTGCGAGAAGGTGTCGGCGCGGAAGAAGACCCAGGCGATCACCACCAGCAGGAACACGATCACCTGGGAGGCGAAGCGCCCGCCGGGGAGCTTCGCCAGGCGCGCCGGCCAATTGGTCCATTTCTCGATGGAGAGGTAGAGCGCGTGGAGGGCGCCCCAGGTGATGAAGGTCCAATTGGCGCCGTGCCACAGGCCCGACACGAGCATGGTAATCCACAGATTGCGCGATTCCTTCCAGGAGCCCGCGCGCGAGCCGCCGAGCGGGATGTAGACGTAGTCGCGGAACCACGACGAGAGCGAGATGTGCCAGCGGCGCCAGAACTCGCTCGCGCTGGCGGAAATGTAGGGGTGGTCGAAATTGAGGTTGAACTCGTAGCCCATCCACTTCGCCAGGCCGCGCGCGATATCGCTGTATCCGGAGAAGTCGCAGTAGATCTGGAAGGCGAACATCACCATGATCACCCACCAGAAGGGGCCGTGCGAAAGCGGGGTGGGCGCCGTGAATGCCCGATTGACGACCGGCGCGAGGTTGTCGGCGATGACCACCTTCTTGAAGAAGCCCTCCACGATGAGGCGCGTGCCGTCCCACTTCTGCTCGTCGGTGGTGCGCGGCGTGCCGACGAGCTGCGGCTGGAGGTCGGCGGCGCGCATGATCGGGCCGGCGACCAGGTGCGGGAACATCGACAGGCTGGTGAAGAAGTGGAGGACCGAGCGGGTGGGCTGGAGGCGCCCGCGGTAGATGTCGATGGTGTAGCTCATCGACTGGAAGGTGTAGAAGCTGATCCCGACGGGGAGGATCAGCCGCAGCGCCGGGAGGTGCGCCTCCATGCCGAACCAATGGAGGACGGTGGTGGCGTTGCGCAGCCCGAAGTCGAGGTACTTGAAGAAGCCGAGCATGCCGATGTTCGCCGTGAGCGAAGTGACCAGCAGCAGCTTCCGTCGGCTCGGCCAGCGCACCATCCCGTAGCCGGCGAAGAAGTCGATCAGGCCGGTGGCGACGAAGAGGAAGGTGTAGCGCCAGTCCCACCAGCCGTAGAAGAACAGCGACATCAGGGTGATGAACACCCAGCGGCGATTGTCGCCGCGCCGCATGATCGGCCAGAGGGCGAAGAAGAGCGTTCCGAAGATCAGGAACTCGGGGGAATTGAAGAGCATCAGGCGCTCACTCGGTCGCGCGGCGGCGGGGACGCGAAACGGACGGAGGGGGCCGCGGCGGCGGCGGCCTCGCGCCGGCGGACCTGGTCATAGGCGATGAGGATGAGGAGCACGAAGGCCACCTGGCCGCGATAGCGGAAGAGGCTGCCGACGTTGGTGACGACGGCGGCCCAGCCGCCCGCCGCCGCGAGCACGTAGAGCAGCGCCGGCGCCGCGAGGCGCAACCGTGTCCGCACGATGTCGCGCAGCCCTCGCAACAGGCTCGGGACCATCGAGTACCAGATGAGCATCTCGGGGGTCGCCGCCGACGAGATCAGCGAGCGGCCGGTGAACGGCACCGGCGCGAAGAAGAAGTAGAAGAACCCGATCGGCAGCCAGGCCGCCATCCCGAGCGGCGTGGAGGTGTCGACGGAGCTGGCCACCTCGATCGCCGAGCCCGCGTCGGAGTAGGAGCCGCGAAGGAGGTTGATGCGCTGGAGGGTGCTCTGGTCGTTGTCGGCGCCGATCTCGAGGGCGCCCGACTGCTGGACGACCACGACCAGCACCCCCATGAGGAGGGCGAACACCACCAGCTTGCGGAACAGGTGGCGCATCGTGGTGAAGGCGTAGCCGGCGCCGGTGCCAAGAGCGAGGAAGGCGACCTCGTAGGCGCGGTTGGAGGCGACGAAGGCGAGACCGCCCACGTACAGCGCGAGCATCTCGAGTCGGAAGCGCTCGCGCAGGTGGAGGAAGGCGAGGATGCTGATCTCGGTGCCGAGGAGGGTGAAGTTGTCCTTCGTGTAGAGCGAGGCCCACAGCGCGAGCGAGGGCAGCAGCGCCGAGAGCCAGCCCGCCCGGCGCGCCACCTTCGGCGAGGTGAACCGCACGGCCACCAGCGCGGTGATCACCGCGTTCCACCCGCCGACGACCCCGTTGACCAGCTTCGGCGCGAGCGGCGAATAGCCGAACACGTAGTGGCAGGCCACGCCGACCCACACCGCGCCGCTGCGGCCGATCAGGTAGCCGGTGTCGAGCACGGGCACGCGGCCGTGCAGCTCCTCGGCGATGTAGTGGCTGGTGATGTCGTAGCCGCTCTCGTCGGGCGAGAAGACCCAGGGCAGCTTGGGATAGACCCCGATGTGGATCGCGGCGGCCGCGACCCAGCGCAGCACCACCGCCACGAGGAAGATCGACGCGAGGTCCATCTCGACGGCGTGCTCGAAGTGGCGCATCGCCCAGAGCGAGACCAGGACGAGCGGCACGCCGAGGGTGAGGCCCGCGATCAGCCCTTCGCCGAAGAACAGCCCGACGACGGCGAGGACGAGGCAGGCCGCGAACCAGATCCAGAAGGGGTTGGTGCTCTTCATTGCGGGTCAGCAGGGTGTCATGCGGAGCGGCCAATGCCACGCCTGCATCGGTCGCCGGGCGCTCGCCGATCGTTCACCGGGCGTCGGACCCCTCGGGCGCGCGACGGAGACGGAGCAGCGCGGAGGGCAGCGCCAACGGGTGGACGCGGAGGCCGATCACGAGGAGGTCGCCGTCGGTGACGACGCGCTGGACGGCGACCGCGTCGGCGATCGCGGCGAGCACGCGGCGCAGCCACCGGTTCTTGCCGAGGGCGCGCAGCTTGAGCAGATCGATCACGAAGCGATCGCCGTCGGCCTCGACGAGGACGGACGGCCGCTTGGGCATCATCTGAAGGAGGTTGCCGGGCCGCCTGAGGTCGAGCGAGCGCACCATCATCGCGGCGGGCGAGTCGGGCGGCGCGGTGATCTCGAGGTCGCGCACCAGCAGCGCCATCTTCAGCGCGCCGTCGAGGTTGTCCACCGAGTCCACGGTGACGTTGGCGGCGACGTCGAGCTTCGTGCCGTAGAGATCGACGGTGAGGCCGACGCGCAGGGCGGGCGGCGCCGCCGACACCTCGATCCGCTCGGGGCCCTTGCCGGGCGGCCGGCGCTCGATCAGCGAGCGCAGGAGGTCGAGCGGCACGGTCACCTCGCGACGGACGGCGTTGCGGGCGGCGGTGACGAGGAAGGTGGGGTTCGCGCCGAGGAAGCTGAGGCCCGCCTGGGCCATCGAGAGCATCGACATGGCGCGCAGGCTAGCAAGCGGGCGGCGCCGCGTCCATCGCGCGAGCGGACGCGCACGGTGGCCTTGCGGCCGATCAAGCCCGTGCGCTGCCGGCCGCGCCACCGTCCGGCGGCGGGTCGCGCCCGCGGAAGGCACCATGCGCGCTCCGCTCTCCGTCGGTCAGAGTCGCCGCCGCGTCGCCGAGCGCGGGTGGCGGCCGCGCACCTGGGTGTGGGAGCTGACCGTCGCGACGCTACGCCGCCATGTCGAACAGCAGCACCTCGCCCCGATCCCTCGCGCCGACGACGATCGTCTCCTCGCCCCCGCCCGGATCGATCGCCACGCCGTCGCCGGCGCCGAGCGCCTCGCCGTTGACCTCGACGCTCCCCCGCACCACGTGGAGCCAGCCCTTGCGCGCCCATGCTTTCAATTTCCGTGTCGCCGGCGGCCACGGAAGGGCGAGGCTACGGCTTCTTCGTCGGGAGGCCGGCCTTCACCCAGCTGCGGAATCCGCCCATGTTGGCGACCTTGAATCCCTTCGATGCCGCCAGCTGCGCGACCGACTCGGCGCGGCCGCCGCCGGCGCAATAAAAGATCAGCGTCGTCCCCTTCGCCTGGCGCGATAGGAAGTCGGAGAGCGCCTTGCCGTCGCCCTGGATCCGCGAGAGCGGCAGCCACTGCGCGGGCGCGGCCATGCCCTCGGCGACCTCGTCGCTCTCGCGCACGTCCACCAGCACCGCTTGCTTCTTCTGCACCAGCTCGGACGCGGCGCGGGCGTCGATGGCAGGCGGCTCGGCGCACGCCGTCGCGGCGAGACCGAGCAGGGCAATCAAGGAGAGCGTCACGGTGCTTCGCATGGAGATCCTCCGGGCGGTTTTCAATCCCTCGTTCGAGCCACGCGGACCCGAAAACGATTCAGGCTCAGCGGCCGAATCCCGAGAGGATGTAGCCGAGGAGGGCGCCGTAGCCGGTCGAGGCCCACGGGTTCGCCCAGATCGGGCACGCGCCCGAGCGGCAGCCGATGAAGCGGTGGTAGCCAAGGCCGCCGAGGGCGCCCACGACGACGAACAGAGCGAGTCGCAACCAGGTCATCGCGGAGTGGGAGCCACTCGGGGAGGGAAGGATTCGCACGCCCATCGACGAATCGATCGCCGCGAGGTCGGCTCTCAGCCGGAAATGGGATTCCTGGCGAAGCTGTTCGGACGAGAAGGGGCCGAGGTGTGGCCGGTGCGCATCGACGACGCGAACTTCGAGCGCGAGGTGTACCAGTCCGAGCTGCCGGTGCTGCTCGACGTGTGGGGCCCCGATTGCGCGCCGTGCAAGCAGCTCGAGCCGATCATCGTGCGGCTCGCCCGGCAGTACCAGGGACGGATCAAGGTCGCCGAGCTGAACTCGGCCGCCGCGCCACGCGCGGTGAAGCGGCTCGGGATCCGCGGCACGCCGACGGTGGTCTACTTCCGCGGCCGCGTCGTCGTCGAGCGCGTGGTCGGCTTCCGGGGCGAGCTGTACCACCGCGAGATCATCGATCAGGAGCTTTTGGGGCACGACGAGGCGCGGTAGCAGCCATTCGCGATCGACCGCCGCCGCGCGCGTAGGGCCCGTCGCGAAACAAGTTGCGCAAAGATGGCTGCTGAGGCGCCCGGATGGCGAGGCGCGACGAAGGAGCTTGCTCTCTGCAAGTGACTGAGGAGCAACGAAGCCAGCCGGGATGCATCGGCGGCCAGACTGCGCAAGTTGTTTCACGACGGGCCCTTCGGCCCGTCGCTTGCTCCTCGACGTGGCGAGGATGGATGCGCTGCCTCGGCTGGCCTGCCTGCTGTCGGCCGCGACGCTCTCGTGCTCGCGCGCCACGCCCGCCTCGTACCTCGGCTTCGTCGATTCGCCCGTCGCCGCGGTCGCCGCCCAGGTGAGCGGGCAGGTGGCCGCCGTCGAGGTGCGCGAGGGCGAGCGGGTCGCGCGCGGCCAGCTGCTCGCACAACTCGACGACCGGGAGCGGGCGGCGCGCGTCGTCCAGGCGGAGGCCGACCTCCAGCACGCGCGCGAGGCGCTGCGCGAGGCCGAGCGCGACGCCGCCGCGGCCGCCCCGACGGTGCGCGGCGCCGAGGCCGACGTGGCGCGCCAGCAGGCCGAGCTGGACGACGCGGCGGCGGAGCTCGACCGGGTGAAGCGCATGGAGCGGTC
>JAJXSP010000193.1 GCA_021784515.1 Myxococcales bacterium
TCTACACCCTGAACCGCTCGCGTGCGACGCGGATGATCCTCGCCGCGCTCCGCACGAGGAGCAGCCTGCGATGACCGTGGCGGGGGCCGGCCGTCCACCGTGGAGAGCCCGACGATGAACGACGACAAGCCTCGCGAGAAGAAGAGCTGGCGCGAGATCGACGCGCAGCGCGATCGGTCGCAGCAGAGCGGGCCGCGCCGCAACGACGACGACCTGCAGCGCAAGCTGGGAGACGCCAGCAAGTCGAAGCAGTACCGCGCCGCCCTCGACGCGCTGTTCGAGAAGGGCGGCTTCGACAAGGTGGCCAAGGCCCTCGGCCGAGGGGAGCCCGACGAGGTGCTCGCGCCGAGGGAGGCGCCGGCCGCCGCCGCGCCCGCGACCGAGGCAAAGGAGGAGCCGTCGCGCCCCGAGCGCACGCCGGTGGTGGTGGCCGCGTCCGCGCCCCCCGTGGCCGCGGCGAAGGCGAAAGTCGGCGAGGACCGCGCGTCGCTGCGAAAGAAGATCGTCGAAGGGGTGGGGCGCGACGAGATCTCGCGCGCCGTCGACAAGTACCTCGCCCGCTTCCCGCTCCCCGACGACTGGGAGGTGCTCGAGCAGGCGCTGGAGCACCTCGACGAGGTGCGGGTGGACGATGCGCTCTCCGTGCTCGAGGCGCTCGTCGGGCGCGAGAAGCCCCGCCGCGCGCGCACGCTCGTGTCGCGGCTGCGCTACCTCGAGGAGACGTCGCACTCGTCGGAGCGCCGCGAGCGGGCGGGGAAGCTGCGCGCGAAGCTGGGCTGATCGCACGCTTGCGCCGTGCGCGCCGCGCCGCACCTTCCGTCGCGGCGGAGGTGCACATGGCGCGACGGGTGAAGATCGAGTGCGGGAAGTTCCCGACGGGGAAGGGCTGCTCGCTCACGTTGGCGGGAACCGAGGAAGAGGTGCTGGGGATCGCGGTGCAGCACGCCGTCCAGTCGCATGGCCAGACGGACACGCCCGAGTTCAGGCAGCAGCTGCGGTCGGCGATGCAGGAGGATCGGGGGTAGGCGCGAGGGCGAGGATCAGAACGCGAGCACGCCGCTGGCCTCCTTGCTGATCGACCGGCGCACCTCGTCGTCGAAGCCGGCGGCGCGGCCCGGCCTGGCCGCCTCCTTCTTGAGGAACGCGTCGCGCTTGCCGGCGATCGCGTTGATCTCGTCGATGACCTTGGTGCGCTCGGCCTGCTTTCCGGCCACGTAGGCCCTCTGCTCGCCGGGCGACATCGCCTGCATCGGCGCGGGCAGCGACGCGGCCGGCATCGCGCCGAGGGTCGCCTTGCCCGAGGCGACGTCGTTCAGCAGCTCGCCCTCCCCCGAGACGGCCAGGCCCTTCTTCGCGGCGAAGGCGGCGCGGTCGGCGGCGATGGCGACGTCCCCGCTCGCGGCGGCGGCGGTCTTTGCGGCCACCTCGGCGCGGTGCGCGCCGTAGCCGAGCGCGGTGCCGACGAGGCGGCGGTTCAGCTCGGCGAGCTTGTCGTCGTAGGGCGTGGTGACGCGCGCCACGCCGCCCGATTGCGCGATCGAGGCGTACTCGCCGCGGCCGGCGTGCGCGATGTCGAGCCACGCCACCTTCGCCTCCGGGTCGTCGCCGCACAGGATCGTGTTCACGCGGATCCCCATCCGCGCCGCCCTGCGGGCGATCGCCTTGTAGTCGTAGCCGTCGGTGTAGTCGGTGTGAGGCGGCGCGTCGCCGACGAGGTAGACGATCTTCAGCACCTGGCCGTCCTGCGACCACGAGGTGCGCTCGACGGCGTCGTGGAGCGCCTTGGCCACGTGCTCCGGCGTGTCGCCGCCGCCGTCGGCGCGGAACGACGAGAGGTGCTTGAAAACCACGTCCATGTCGTCGCTGAGGTCGAAAAAGCGCGTGACGTAGGCGTCGCCGAGATCGCGGTAGGCGACCAGGCCGACCCGCAGCTCGGGCTTCGGCTGCGCTCCCGCGATGTAGCTGGCGATGCTCCAGATCTTGCGCTTCGCCCCGTCGATGAGCCCGTCCATCGAGCCGGTCGTGTCGAGGGCGAAGACCACCTCCACCCGCGGCGCCCGCTGCTGCTGCGCGACGGGGGGCGGGGGATCGACCTTGGGCGGCGGCGGCGCGACGACCGGCACGATCGTCGGCACCGGCGGCACCACGGTCGGTGGATGCGGCTTGCGAGGCATCGCGCTCGCCGCGAGGGCGACGAGCAGCAGGGCTCCGGCGAACAGGGCGTAGGTGGTCGAGCGGCGCTTCATGGGGGCCTCCTCTGCGCGATGGAAACGCGCGAGGGGGCGCCGCGGTCTACGTCAGCGTGAAACGGGGAACGGGAAGGGCGAACGGGATCGCGACGGGAGCGGGAACGGCTACGCGTTCTCGACGGGGGCAGGCCTCAGCCCCGCCGCCGCCAGCATCGCCTGGTCGGCCGAGAAGTCGGGGTTCGGCGTCGTGAGCAGCTTCTCGCCGTAGAAGATCGAGTTGGCGCCGGCGAGGAAGCACAGGAGCTGCGACTCGCGGCTGAGGTTCGTCCGGCCGGCGCTGAGGCGAACCCGCGCCTCGGGCAGGAAGATCCGCGCGCAGGCGATCATCCGCACCAGCTCGAGCGGGTCGACCGGCGGCCTCGACTCGAGCGGCGTCCCCTCGACGGGGACCAGCGCGTTGATGGGCACGCTCTCCGGCTGCGGCACGAGCGAGGCGAGCGTGCGCAACAGCTCGCAGCGGTCGTCGAGCGATTCGCCCATCCCGATGATCCCGCCGCAGCAGATGTCGATGCCGGCGTCGCGCACCGACTGGAGGGTGCGCAGGCGGTCGTCGTAGGTCCTGGTGGAAATGATGGATTTGTAGTTTTCGCGGGAGGTGTCGAGGTTGTGGTTGTAGGAGTTGAGCCCCGCCTCCTTCAGCCGCCGCGCCTGCTCGTCGGTGAGCATGCCGAGCGTGGTGCAGGCCTCGAGCCCCTCGGCGCGGACGGCGCGCACCATCTCGAGGACGTTCTCGAAGGCCGGGCCCTCCTTCACCTCGCGCCACGCCGCGCCCATGCACAGGCGCGAGGCGCCGGCGGCGCGCGCGTCGCGGGCCGCGGAGCGCACCTCCTCGACCGTCATCGAGCGCTCGACACCGACGGGCGTGTCGTAGTGCGCGCTCTGCGGGCAGTAGGAGCAGTCCTCGCCGCAGCCGCCGGTCTTCACGCTGACCAGGGTGCACAGCTGCACCTCGTCGATGGCGTGGTGCTGGCGGTGGACGGTCTGCGCGCGGAAGATCAGCTCGGGGAGCGGCAGGTCGTGCACGGCGCGGATCTCGGCGACGGTCGGAGCGGGCATGGGAGGCCTCTGGCGGACGATCACTCGATCGTCTTGTCGATGGTCAGCTCCTGGCGCGCCTTCACGTTCACCTGGAGGGTGAGGCTGCCGGTGCGGGCGCGGAGCTCGACGGTGTGGTGGCCGGCGGGCGTGGTGTAGCGAGACAGCGGCGTGGTGCGTCCGATGTCCTTTCCGTCGAGGATCACCTTCGCCCACGGCTCGGTGCTGATGGTGAGGTAGCCGAAGGCGGGCATCAGCGGCGCGTCGTCGTCGTCCGCCGCCGGCGCGGCCGGCCGCTCGGCGGGCTTCGCGGGGGACTCCTCGGGAGGCGGGGCCGGCGCCTCGGCCGTTCGCGCGGCCCTCTCGCGGCGCGGCGCCTCGCCCTCGACGTCGTGCGCGGCGCGCTCCGGCCGGCGCGACTCCTCCCGCAGCGCGGGCGTGCGCTCGAGCGCGAACACGAGCGGCGCGGGATCGGCGTCGCCCACCAGCAGCACCTTGCGCGCCGGGAGGAAGCCGTCCGCGTGCACCTCGACCAGCACGCGCCCCGGCGCCAGGTCGGCGGCAAAGGGCGTCGCGCCGGCCTCGACCCCGTCGAGGAACACCCTGCCGGGCGGCCGCGCGTCGATCGAGAGGTGGTGGCGTTGCGGCGCCGTCGCGGCCACCGGAGTCACCTTCGGCGGCGAGCGCCGCGTCTCCACCTCGGAGGTCTCGCCGTTCGAGCGGAGCAGGGCCACGGCCGCCAGGATCACGACGAGCGGCACCAGCGCGACGGCGACGTAGATCGGGGTGCGGTTGCGCGGCATCTCGAGCGTCGCCGGCGGCCGCCTCTCGGTGTCGCCGCCGTTCACGACCACCGTCGCGTCGGCCGCGGCGCGGCAGGCCGCGCACCAGGCGAGGTGCTCGAGCACGTCCGGACCCTCGTCGCCGAGGCGGAGCGCCGCCTGGACCTCTTCGCAGCCGATCGACATCGCGACGCATGGTACGCCGCCGTCGGCGGAGCGACAAACCGAATGCGGCCCAGCGGCATCCCAACCGGGTCGCCGGGCCGATCGCGATCGTCGGCAGCTCCGACGGGCGCGCCGTGATTCGAATGTTGCCTTGACCGTGCGCAAGGTAATAAATGTATCGTCCGTTCCCAGGACAAGGAGTCGTCCCATGATCAGCCGAGCGCTCCGACTCGCGGCCTTCGCGCCGCTTCTGCTCGCCGGGTGCCCGGGGCCCGCTGCCACGCCGGACGTGCAGCTCGCGGCGCCGCCGGCCGGGCAGGGCTTCCAGCTCGCCAGCGACAGCTTCGACGTCCCCTCGGGCATCGAGACGCAGCGCTGCTACTTCTACCAGGTCCCCGACCTCGACCATGGCCAGCCGGTGTGGGTCCACCGCGTCGTCGCCGCCCAGAACCCGGGCAGCCACCACCTCAGCGTCTTCCGCGTGAAGACGATCGTGAACCTCGCGCCGACCCCCGACGGCTCGCCCGTCGTCGACGGCGAGTGCTTCAACTCCGGCAACTGGGCCGACTGGCCGCTCGTCACCAACCTCCAGAACTCGACGCCCGCCGACGACGTGAACGACTGGACGCTCCCCGACGGCGTGGCACACAAGTTCATGCCGGGCGAGCTGCTCATGCTGCAGATCCACTACGTCAACGCGACGACGCAGAAGACGCCCGGCCGGGGCCACGGCATCGTCAACTTCTGGACGGTGGACGCCTCGAAGGTGACCGCCGAGCTGGGCACCGTGTTCGCCACCGACCAGCAGATCCGGGTCTGCCCCGGCGACGTGGACAAGACCTTCGAGACGACCTGCACCTTCGCCAAGACGCCGGTCACCATCGTCGGCGCCAACGGGCACTTCCACTCGCGCGGCCGGAAGTTCGAGATCTGCAGCTACGACAAGACGACCGGCGCGGTGAGCGCGCCCTTCTACACCTCGACGCAGTGGGACGACCCGCCGTTCCTCCAGGACCTCGCCGTGACGATCCCGGCCAACGGCGGCATCGACTGGCGCTGCACCTACGACTACGCGCGGCCCGCCGCCGCGTGCGTCTCCGGCGACGGGAAGAACGACTGCGTCCCGGTCACCAACGGCTGCGACACGAGCGCCACCTCGAGCTGCTGCATCAACTTCGGCGGCCACGTCGAGATGCAGGAGCACTGCAACGCGTTCATCTACTACTACCCGAAGCAGGAGAACGCCTCCTGCTTCTGAGGCGCCTCCTCGCCGCGCTCCTCGCCGCCGCCGCCGCCGGCTGCCCCGCCCCGTCGCCGCCGCCCGTCGCCGGCTGCACCGAGCCCTTCGCGGGCGATCCGAACCGGCCCTTCGAGGCCGAGGTGATGATGGACGTCGGCGGGCAGCTCGTCGCCGTCGGGGCGGGGCAGACCTTCGACGTGCAGGCGCCGCCGCAGGGCGGCTACGTCCTCTACGTCGGCGTTCGCGCGCGCAACCTCGATCCCTGCGGCGTCATGTTGCGCGGGCAGCTGCTCGACGCGACGAGCGGCGCCGCGGCCTCCGATCTCGACGGGCGCAAGGCCGATCTCCACCCGACCGGCGACGGCTGGTGGGCGCCCGACGTGAGCGACCCGTTCGACGTTCCCAACGTGCCGACCTGCCCCGACTACACCGGCGGCACCGCGCTCGGCCGGCCGCTCCTCGCGCGCGTGCAGCTCACCGACCGCGCCGGGCGCACCGCCACCGCCACCTCGCCGTCGCTCCAGCTCGACTGCCCGCGCGACGCCTGCTACGCCGACTGCCGCTGCCGCTGCGCCGCCGACTACGACGCGCAGTCCTGCGAGCACCTCGACGGCGGAGTCTGCCTGCGCTGAGCGCGTGAGCAAGAATCCACTCCCGTCGCCGTCATCGCCGATCCGCGGCGCATCGCCGCGTCGCTCGTCAGTCAGATACTCCCGGTATCCTCCCTCCTCGCTCCTTGCGCTGCGCGCGGCTCGGCGCGCCGGCTCGGTCCGGGATTCTTGCTCACGCGCTGAGTTTTTTTGGCCGCCGATCGCCCGCGTGACATGCTCGCGCCGCCGCGATGAGCACCCCCGAACCCTCGCCGAAGCGACCTGCACGCCGCTCGTCGGGCGCCGCGTTCCTCGTCGCCGCGGGGATCCTCCTGTCGCGCATCGCCGGGCTGGTGCGGCAGCGCGTGTTCGGCCGCTACCTCGGCATCTCGCCGGCGGCCGACGCCTACACCGCCGCGCTCCGGATCCCCAACTTCCTCCAGAACCTGTTCGGCGAGGGGATCCTCTCGGCGTCGTTCATCCCGGTCTACTCGCGCCTGCTCGCCCAGGGTGACGAGGAGGCCGCCGGGAAGGTCGCCTCCGTCGTCGCCAGCCTGCTCGCGCTCGCCGTCGGCGCGCTGACCCTCCTCGGAGTGATCGCCGCGCCGGTGATCGTGACGATCGTCGCGCCCGGCTTCCACGGCGACGTGCGCGAGCTGACCCTCTCGCTGGTGCGGATCATGTTCCCCGGCGTCGGGCTCCTCGTGCTGTCGGCGTGGTGCCTCGGCGTGCTCAACAGCCACCGCCGCTTCTTCAACTCCTACGTCGCGCCCGTGCTGTGGAACGCGGCGATCGTCGCCTCGCTGGTGATCTTCGGCCGCGGCATGGTCGGCTCGCGCGCCGGCCAGTTCCAGCTCGCGATCTGGGCGGGCTGGGGGATGGTCGCCGGCGCCGCGCTCCAGCTCGGCTTCCTCGCGCCGTCGGCGATCGCGCTCGTGAAGCGGCTCCGCCCGTCGCTCGACTGGCGCAACGCGCACGTGCGCGACGTGCTCGGGAGCTTCCCGAACATCGTCGCCAGCCGCGGTGTGGTGCAGCTCTCGGCGTTCATCGACCAGGCGCTGGCCACCCTGATCGGCAGCGGCGCCAACGCGGCGATGTTCTACGCGCAGACGATCTACCTCGTGCCGGTGTCGCTCTTCGGCATGTCGGTCTCCGCCGCCGAGCTGCCCGAGATGTCCCAAATATCCGGCGCCACCGGCACGCCCGGGGAGGTGCAGGCGCGGCTGCGCGAGCGGCTCGCGGGCGGCCTCGCGCGGATCGCCTACTTCGTCATCCCGTCGGTGGTCGCCTTCCTCGCGCTCGGCGACGTGGTGGTGGCGGCGCTGTTCCAGACCGGCGCCTTCGGCCGCGACGGCACGCAGTTCGTGTGGCTGATCCTCGCCGGCTCGACGGTGGGGCTGCTGGCGACGACGCAGTCGCGGCTCTTCTCGTCGACCTTCTACGCGCTCCGCGACACGCGCACGCCGCTGCGCTTCGCGGTGATCCGCGTCGCGCTCACCGCCGCGCTCGGGGCGCTCGCGGCCTGGGCGTCGATCCGCGGCTGGTGGCGCGCGCAGTACGGCGCCGCCGGCCTCACCGCCTCGGCGGGGCTCGCCGGCTGGCTCGAGTTCCTGCTCCTGCGCCGCGCGCTGGTGGCGCGGATCGGCCGCTTCGCCGTCGGTGCGCGCGCCCTCGCCACGCTGTGGGGCGCCGCGCTCGCCGCCGGCGCCGCCGCCTTCGCGCTCCGCTCATTCCTGCCGCCGCTGCCGTCGCTGCGAATCCTGTTTTTCCGCGTGAGCCCGCCGATCCTCGTCGGGGTGATCGTCCTCGGCGCGTTCGGGCTCGCCTACCTCGCGTTCACCGTCGCGCTCGGCGTGGGCGAGGCGCGGTCGATCGCGCGGCGGGTGCGCCGGATCCTCGGCCGCTGAGCACCGCCGCAGCAGGCGGACTTGACGTGAATTGAGCATGTGTTCTATTCGATGCGGTCGCCGGCCGGTCGCCGGGCACACGCTCCGGAGCACGCTCATGCGCACCAAGGCACGCCTTGTCGTCCTCGCCCTGATCCCCGTCCTCGGCTGCGCCCGCAGGAGCGAGGTCCCCGCGCCGGCCCGGATCACCGTCGGCGTCTGTGCGCTGCGCATCAGCCTCCCCGTGTTCCTGGCCGCCGACCGTGGCCTGTTCAAGAAGCACGGGCTCGACGTCGACTTGAAGGTGTACCCGACGGCGCAGCCGATGATCGACGACCTCGCCCTCGGTCGCACCGACGCCGCGGGCTTCTCGGCCTATCCGATCGTGTTCCTCGGGTCGCAGGGTGCGCGGCAGCCGCTCGTCGCCGCCACGTCGCTGGTCGAGGATCGCGATCACCGCTTGAGCTACGCGCTCGCGCGGCCGGGGTCGGGCCTGCGCTTCCCCGCCGGCGTGCGCGGCAGGAAGATCGGCATCCTGCCGACGGTGGCCTACCAGCGCTGGCTCGACGCGCTGCTGGCGGCCGAGAAGATCGGCCCGCAGGAGGTGACGGTGGTGCCCATCGCGCCGCCGATGCAGGCGCAGGCGCTCGCCGAGGGAGGCGTCGATCTCCTGTTCACCAACGACCCGACGGCGACGGCGATGATCGCGGCCGGCGCGGCGGAGATCGTCGACGACGGTCCGCCATGCGCCCGGCGGATCGGGGAGCCGTTCCACTTCGGCACCTTCGTCCTCGGCGGGCCGCTCGCCAGCGAGCGCCCCGACGTGGCGGCCCGTCTCGTCGACGCCGTGGACGAGGCCATCGCCGCGGTCGACGCCGATCCCGCCGCCGCGCGGGCGGCGTTCGCGAAGGTCCTCCGCCCGGAAGAGCGGAAGTGGGTCGATCGCTACCCGCCCTCCCGCTACCTCGCGTCGCGCGATCTCCCGGCGGGCGCCCTCTCCTCGGAGATCGCGCTCGAACGCAGGCTCGGCATCCTCGCCGCCGATGCGCCGGCCCCGGCCGTCGTCGCCTGGACGCCGCCGATGCCGCGATGACGGGCCGCTGGCCGGCCACCACGCGAAAAGGAAGAAGGAAAATGAAGGCACGGCTCGCCTTCCTGGGACTCGCCGTGGCGCTGCTGCCGTCGCCCCGCGCGCGCGCGGACGAACCGCCCGCGACGGCCCAGGTCCCCGCCGCCGCTCTCTCCGCCGCGCCGACGGTGCCCGACGCCCCGCCCGCCGCCGCCGCGACTCCGCCCAGGCCGGGCCGCTACTTCTTCCACGCCAGCTTCGGCGTCAACGTCTACTCGTTCCTCGGCGCGACCGGCAATGGCCTGAAGGGCAACGCGCAGCTCAACGTGCTGCCCGGCGACACGACCCCCGATCGACGGATGACCTTCGCCGAACAGATCGGCGTCGGCTACTTCGTCCACGAGCACATCCGTCTGACGCTGACCGCGATGTTCATCGAGACGGCGACCGGCGTCCCCGACACCGCCAGCAAGTTCACCATGCTGAGCTTCATTCCCTGGGTGGCGTACGTGAACGGCGGGTTCTTCGCCGGGCTCGGGCCGCTCCTCACCGCGCGCGCCTACGGCGACTGGAACTTCGAGCTGGGCCTGTTCCCCGTCGCCGGCTACGGCTTCCAGCTCGGCGGTGGCTTCACGCTCGCGCTCGCCGTCCAGGCGCCGGTGACGTTCCTCCAGCGCGTCACCGTCGCGGTGACCCCGGCGCTCGTGCTCGGCTACCGCTTCTGATCCGGTCGGGCGCGCCGCCGGAGCAGCTCGCTCTTCGAGGCGGCGAGCCGCTTCAGGAGCGCGCGATCACCTTCGGTGGCGAAGGCGCGCAGGCAGGGCACCACATCGGCGCGGTCGGCGACCGCGGCGTGCTCGTCGGCGGCCAGCATGCGCAGGCGGGCGCGCGCCTCCTCGGGGATCGAGCCGGGCGCCTCCGCGCACAGCGACCCGGCGGCCGCGGCCAGCACCGACGAATCGCGATCGTCGAGCGCGCGCCCGAGGAGCGCGGCGTCGCGCCGGCCGTCGAGCGCCTCCACCGCCTCCCGGCGCACCACGGGCTCGTCGTCGGAGAGCAGCGCCGAGAACGCGGCGTCGGGGTCCGTCGTGGCGAGCGCGCGTCGGATCGCGCCCGCGGCGGCGATCGCCCCGGCGCGCGTCTCGACGGGGATCGCCCGCCTCCGCGCGGCCTCGAGGAGCGCCCGCTCCGTCTGCGGCAGCAGGTCGCCCGGCAGGTCGTCGCCGAACGCGCCATCGGGCGTGAGCCCCTCTCCGAGCCGGCGCAGCGCGCGCGCCGCCGCCGTCGCCACCTCGCGATCGGGATCGACCAGCAGCGCCACCAGGTCGGGCGCCGCGCCCCACGCGTCCTCGACGAGCGGCAGCGCGCGGAGCGCCACCAGGCGATCGGCGCGCGGCCCCCTGCCCGCGAGCCGCACGAGGCGCGTCGCGCCGAGCCGCCGCGCCTCGCGCTCCAGCTCGACCTCGCCTCCCGCTCGCAGCGCCTCGTGCAGCGC